>JBBSFP010000285.1:0-4265 GCA_038238625.1 Tepidisphaerales bacterium | reverse complement strand
GTTGCATTGCCGCGCGCTCGAAGCTCGCGCAACACCGTCAGCCCGTCCATTCCGGGGAGCATGATGTCCAGCACGACGATGTCGTATTCTTTGTTACTAGCCTGCCACAGCCCGTCGACGCCGTTCCCGGTAATGTCCACGGCATAACCGCTTTTACGCAGGCCCAGCCCCAATGATTTCTGCAATCGTTCGGAATCTTCGATCAGCAACAATCGCATGGGCGGGTCATACCAAAGGCTGCGTGCGGCGGCACGATCGCCGCCGCACGCAGGATGGATTTTCAGCTATTTCCTGCAGCGTTACTTCTTTTCGTGGTCTTCCTCGTTCTCGTCGTCCACCTCTTTGCTGATGAATGCGCCGTCCTCGGCGACCTTCATTTCGTACATCGTGTCGCCGGCTTTGACTTCCATTTCATACACGGTCTTGCCGTGTTTCTGTTCCTTATCAGCCTTCATGATTTTACCGGTCGGTAGTTCCTTTTTAACGGTAGCGACAACCGCGGCGGGGATTTGATCGACGGCGACTTCCTGCTCGTCGCCTCCCTTATTTTCATGATCTTTGTCCATTGCGCCGGCGGCAGGCTTTGAATTGGCCGGTGGCTCAGCGGCACGGCAGAATGAACTTCCTACGAAAATCCCGACGGTGGCTACGCTCAACAACATGGCTCGATGAATCATGATTCGGCTCCTTGATACCTATGATTTTGGCCAATCATCAGATCGGCACGATCCATCCACTTTAACACCGCTTAGATGATGGCATCGTGATGGGGAACGATATAAACCTATTTTTTCTGCGTGGGCGCAACCACCACAATCATAAACGTACCCGGCTTCATGGCTGGGCGCTGGCCCTCCTTGGCGGGCTCCATTTCGGCCGCGGGGAGGTAAACCGTGTGCGTTGTCGGATCGACTGCCATCGTGCGGGCTCCAGGTTTGGTCGTCACCGTTGACACTTCAAACTTACCGGGTGATGTTTCCTTCACCACGGCGAGGGTGCCGTTGCCGCAGCTCGCAAACGCTTCACCGGTGCCGGGGTCAAACCCGCAGGCATCGTTACCTTTACCAATAGCCAGCTCGGCCGATATGTGTCCGTCTTCGCTGCTCATGACGATCAATTTTTCGTTGCGGCAACCGACGAAGAGGCGGTGATGGGCAGGATCGATCGCCAAACCCATGGGTTTGCTTCCAGTACCGGTGCTCCAGCGAGCGGTGACTTTCAATGATTTCAAATCGACTACCGCCACCTCGCTTTTGTCGTTGATGTCGACGTAAGCTTTTCCATCGTCCGTCACCAGCGACTCGGCTGATCCGCCCAGGTCAACGAGATCGGCTTTGGCGTCTTTCAGATCATCGCCCGCCTTAAACACCGCGAGCTTACCGGGTTCGCCGCAACCGACGGCAATGCGGTCGGTGCTGCGGTCGTAGGCAATTGAATCTGCGTCGGCGGCCGCGGTTATTTTGCCCAGCACATCGCCGCTTTTCAGATCGAACACGACGATGGCGCTATCGCCCCCATCGCTGATAAAACCGCGCCCCGCTGCAGTGGCGACGGCCGCGCCATGGGCGCGCTTCTGGCCCTGTACGTCAGCCGTGACCTTTCCATTGGTCATATCGATGATTTGAGTATGCGTGGAACGGGTGACATAAAGCCGATGGGAATCCGCATCAAACATCACATAGTCCCAGCGCCCCTCGCCTGAAACCGGCACGGTTTTCTCAACGGCATACGGCGCGGCGTCTTCGGCGTGAGCTTGCGCCGGTAGGATCCACTGACTTACCACGATGAGCAGGGCAGCGGAGAAAGAAAAGCGTTTGAGGATCGGCATCATATGATCTTTCCAATGTTTCCCGAGAGATTCGCTTAACACAAAACGTCATGGGCCGTACAGGAATCGAACCCGTAACATCCTCCGTGTAAAGGAGGCGCTCTGGCCAATTGAGCTAACGGCCCGCAAGCGACGCCCAACGCCGCGGATTGCGGTGGCAATCTTCCCGAATGATAATCCGTCCGACTACGGAGGCAAAGGTATGGCGGCGATGCCGGGTTTTAACCATGGCCAGAATCACGTTGCGGATGCCTGGAAAATTTCCCAGGAGGAAGAAAGTTTCGCAGCGAATGGTCAGACCCTTTTTCGGCGAACCACCCGTGCCCATCGCGGGGAGCGCACGCTGCCAGGAGAATCAGCCCGGCTGGCGATTGTGCATGGATACGGGGATCACAGCGGCCGATACCTGCACGTGATGCAGTGGATGGCTGAGCGCGGGGTGACGAGTCATGCGGTGGATTTGCGCGGTCAGGGTAAGTCCACCGGCCGCCGAGGGTATGTGCAGCGGTGGGAGGAATACCTGGATGATCTGGCAGCGTTTTTGAAACTGCCGGCAATTGAAGGCGACGGGCCACTTTTTTTGCTGGGGCACAGCCACGGGGGATTGGTCGTGATGGCCGCAGTAATCCGCCAGGCGATTGATACTCAACAATTGCGCGGCATCGTGCTCAGCGCGCCGTTCGTTCGTAATGCGATGCGA
This sequence comes from Tepidisphaerales bacterium, assembly GCA_038238625.1. GTDB lineage: Bacteria > Planctomycetota > Phycisphaerae > Tepidisphaerales > Tepidisphaeraceae > JBBSFP01. Next base: position 1,737 of record JBBSFP010000285.1, on the reverse strand, counting down.
ATTTCCCGGGCTAAACTTCTGCTGGCAAGGTTGGTGCACAAGGTGCGGCCCAGCTTGCGAGTTGGGAGCGGGGTTCAGGGCGATTGGCTCTCAAGCGACCCTGAAATGAAGCAGCAGGCGGATCCCCTGGCCGTTCGCACGGCAACGCCGCGCTGGTTTCTAACCCACCAGCGAATTCAGGAGGAAATGCTTCTTCGGGCGGGTGAATTCCAACTGCCGGTTTTGATTCTCAGTGGCGATGCCGATCCGATTGCCGATCCGCGGGGGGTGCAGGCGTTTTACGACCGGTGCGGAGCAGCCGATAAGGCACTACAGATCTATCCGGGGCAATTGCACGAACTGTTGCGTGAACGCCAGCGTGATAAGACGTTTAGCGATATTTTGGGTTGGATGCGCGTCCATCGGTAGTCAAGATCAACCTGCTGCGGGGGTTGCACCCTCAGAATCGGGAGAATGCAAATGGGCAGGAGAATTCTGTCGCCAACATGGGCCTGGCCACTGTTGTGCTTTATTGTCGGATGCGGTGCGCAAAAGGGCGCAGAACCCAACCAACCGGTGCCGAATCCGGACCTGGGACGGATGATATCAACTGGCAGATCGCTGGTGGTTAACGAGCAATCGGTGGGCATCGGTAGTTTGCCGATGAACATGATCCGCAGCGGCGACGGTCAGTTTGCCATTTGCACCGACCAGGGGATTCGGCAATCGCTGTTCAGCGTGCGGCTGGTGGACGAAGCCGTGGTTTCCACCGTCAAATATGACAAGGGGCGATACGATAAACATAACGGGCTTTACTATGGGTTAGCGATCACCCGGGATGGAACCATTTTCGCCGCGCAGGGGGCCCATGATTCCATTGCTGTTCTGCAGTTGGATGGCCAGGGGAATTTAAAACCGGTCAATCGCATCGACACTGCGGAGGGGGATTTTCCCGCCGGTCTGGCATGTGACGAGCGCGGCATGTTGTACGTCGCCAACAATCTGTCCGAGCCGTCGAGCGTATCGATTTATGACGTGAAAACGCGCAAGGAAGTCAGCCGGTTTAATTTCGTGCAGGAGATGGCTTCGTCAACCGATGTGCCGGGTGTGTTACCTGAAGGCTGGACCACGCTGAGCTATCCGCTGGCGGTGGCGGCACGGCGGGATGGCAAGGTGGTGTACGTTTCAACGCAGCGCGATGGCCTGGTATGGGTGCTGGATACCAGCGATGTGGAACATCCAAAATTAATCACACGCATTTCATCTGGGGCGCATCCCATTGCGTTGCTCTTGTCAAAAGATGAGAGCAAATTATTCATCGCCAACGCGCAGAGCGATACCGTGAGCATCGTTGACACTGCTGCGCACCGGTTGATTGCGACGGTGCTACTTCGGCCGGAGATCGCGCGTTCGCTGGCAGGGGCAACCCCCACGGGTTTGGCTCTTTCGCCCGATGAGAAAATGCTTTATGTCACCCTGGGCGATATGAACGCCGTGGCAGTGGTGGATATTACCATCGTGGCCCGCGCGACATTGCGCGGCTACCTGCCCGCCGGGTGGTATCCATCATCAGCCCTGGTATCGATCGATGGAAAGAAGTTAACCATCGTCAACGCCAAGGGGACGTCGGCTCAACATCCCAATAACCCGGTAACGGGTCGCAAACATCAATCTCCGCTTAATTTGATCGAAGGCAGCCTGCTGACGATCGACTTACCTGATGCGAAGGATTTCCCCAAAGCGCTTGCGCACCAGACC
>JBBSFP010000284.1:0-4273 GCA_038238625.1 Tepidisphaerales bacterium | reverse complement strand
CAATCCAGATGCGATGTGGGCGCAGCATCACAATGGGATTTTTCGCACCACCGATGGGGGAAAACAATGGAATGCCGTCAAACCAGGCGGAGCATCAGATTTCGGTTTTGCAGTCGCAGTGCATCCGGCCAATGGGGACCACGCGTGGTTCGTCCCCGCCACCAGCGACGAAGTGCGGGCCCCGGCCGAGGGGAAGCTTCGTGTAACACGCACGCACGATGGCGGCAAGACTTTTGACGTGTTGGCTGAAGGGCTACCGCAACAGCCCGCGTATGACATCGTTTATCGTCATGCAATGGACATTGATTCCACCGGAGATCGACTGGCATTCGGATCAACCACCGGCGGTATGTGGCAAACGCAAAACGGCGGCGATACCTGGAAGCCACTCGAAACTCGCCTCCCACCCATCTACTGCATGCGCTACGCATGACTTCAAAACGGGACGGCATTCAAAACGCTCATGCCGATTTTATTTGATATCGAATTCATGAAGCTTGCGATGCAGCGTCCGGCGGCTAATCCCCAGCTGCCGGGCGGCTTCGGTACGGTTGCCATGACACATTTCCAGGGCCCGCTGAATCATTTGCTTCGAAAGGCGGGTCAGATTCAGATCGAAATTCTCAGCAGGCACCGGCGCGCCCTCGCTGCCATGGCCCGGGCCGGTCGAATGCAGAAAACGGGGCGGCAAATCATCGGCGCTTAGCGCATGGTTTCCGCTAAGCACGACAAGGCTTTCCAGCAGATTTCGTAGCTCGCGCACGTTACCTGGCCAGCTGTACCCCTTGAGCGCTTCCAACAGGGACGGCTCGATTTCGCGCGGGGCGAAATTGTTTTGCCGGCAGATTTCATCCAGAAAATAGCGCGTCAGGATGGGCAAATCTTCCGGCCGGCTCCGCAATGGCGGAAGGTCGATTCGAACCACGTTGAGCCGATAGAACAAATCCTGGCGAAAATCCCCTTCTCGTACCTGCTCTTCGAGATCGCGATTGGTCGCGGCGATAATGCGTACGTCCACCTTGTGGGGTGCCGTGGTACCAACGGGAGTCACCGAGCCATCTTCCAAGACCCGCAGCAGCTTGGATTGCATTCCCAACGGCAATTCGCCAATCTCATCGAGCAGAAGCGTGCCGCCATCTGCATCGCGGAAATAGCCACGGGCGGCACGGTCAGCACCGGTGAAAGCGCCGCGTTCGTGCCCGAAAAGCGTCGACTCGATCAGAGCCTCGGGAATCGCGCCGCAGTTGATTGCCAGAAACGGCCCACCCCGCCGTGGGCCGGCCTCGTGCAGCGCCCGGGCAACCATCTCTTTACCCGTACCCGATTCACCAATAAGCAATACCGTGGTTTTCACGGCGGCGGCACGGTCGATGATCGAAAAGACCTGCTGCATCGATGGCCCGCGCCCAATGATGTGGCGGTAGTGCCACCCTTCCCGCAGTTGGCCTCGCAAACGTTGTAGCTCCTGCCGCAGTCGCTTGTCTTCCAGGGCACGCCGTACATGGTGCAGCAGCTCTTCGGGATCCAGCGGCTTGGTCAAGTACGCAATTGCGCCGGCCTTGATCGCATCGACGGCCTGCGGAATCGTTCCAAAACCCGTCATCAGAATCACACCGGTATCAGGATGATGCTGCACGATCCATCGCAGCAACGTGCGCCCATCAATGTTGGGCATCACCAGGTCGGCTATCACCAGATCCGTTCCTGCTGCGAACATGTCCATGGCCTGTTTCCCATCAGCTGCAGTGGTAATCACATACCCCTGATCGGTGAGCGCCTGCTGCACGGCTTGGCGCACGGACGCGTCATCTTCAACCAGGAGGATGGTAAATGGATCAGGCATGGCCGCTGTGGAACTGAATTATATGGAACGGCTAAAATCATGCGCGTCAGTGGGAGGGCAAATTGACAGGATTTGACTGCGGCTCGGTAGCCTGGGCGAGCGGGAGCCGGATGTGGAAGGTCGTCCCTTTGCCGGGGGCACTATCAACCGAGATCGACCCACCAAAGTTATCAACAAAGCGTTTGACCAGAGCGAGGCCGATTCCGTGACCATCGGCGCGCGTGGTTTGGAACGGTTTGAAAAGATGCTGTCGGATTTCATCGGGAATTCCGGGGCCATTGTCGCCCACGTCGATGGTCCCGAAGGTGTCGTCGCTGCCCATGCGCAGAGTGATCGCCGCGCGGGGGGTCGGCAGGTCTCGTTCCAGCGCCTGCTGTGCGTTGAGCAGGAGATTCATCAGCACCTGCCGCAGCGCATGCTCTTCGCATTGCACCACCACCGGCTCGGGTGGCAGGGCGACGGTCAGCTCCGTTTTCGCATGTCGAAACAGCTCGTTCATGAGCGATTGCAATCGACGGACGGCATCACCCAGATCCACGCGCTGCACCGGCATCGCGCGGCCGCGCTCGTATTCCAGGTATTCGGTAACCAACAGTTGAATGCGGAGCAAAACCGCGTCGATCGTATCAGCCGTTTGACTGACACGACTGGTATCGGCGGCGTTTTTGCGAAGGGAATGAACCTGAAAGCGCAGCGCCGCCAGCGGGTTGCGAATCTCATGAGCCAGCACGGCTGCCGTAAGACCGCGCTCAGCTAGTAGGCCCATTCGCGCCAGCTCGGCACGTTGTTGTATTGCGCCAGCGTTCTGCAGCGCGCGATAGGCAACAATTCCAAGCGCAGCCAGGAAACAGATGGCCGACCCGGTGAGCGCAATCACGCGCCAGAGCAGTTCTCCCTGCTGGTCCCAGAAAGCCCGCTGAAGCGATGAGCGCGAAAATTCCAGATAGGTGAAACCCAGCGGCGCACCGTTGCGTTTCCAGGGAACGATGTACTTCACCGTGCCATCGTCCTCCTGACGGGTCACACGTCCGGACGATCGCTGGCGAAGCTGCTCCACCGACCATTGCGGCAGCGCGCGATCCGGGCCACGCGTCCAGCCAAACCGGTGAGCAACGGGCTGGCGCAGATCGTAAAAAAGTGCCTTGTTTACGCTGGGGTCAGTCTCCACTTCGGTGCGCAGCGTTTCGGTCGCCTGGTCTTGGCTGGACATCAACTCCGAAGCCAGCTCCACGCGCAGTTCCACGCGACGGGCCAGCATCTCGGCGTTGGCCAACACGTGGCGTTCATAAGCGGTATTGATGATCCAGTAGGTGCCGGGGGTCGTTAACGCAGTAGCCAGCAGCACCAGTACCAGCGGAGTAAGCTTATGGCGAAAAAGAGACCGTATGAAAGTCAGCGTGAACTGCATACTTCCACTCTAAGATGTCGGTCCATCTTCGCCTCCCCATTGGAACCGAGGATAAAAAGCTAATCACCCCGAATGCAATCTAAAAGCCGCTGTGGGTCCACCGGCTTGGTGAGCCAGGCCGACACTTTGCTGGTCGAAATGCGTGACAACAGGTGCGTGATCGGGAGCGCCGTCATGACCACCACGCGAACCGCCAGCCCCGCCTGCGTGATTTTATCAAGCAGCTCCAAACCACATCCATCCGGCAAGTTCAAATCCAGGATGCACACATCCGGGAGATCGGCGCAAATGGCTTCCCACGCAAGTTGATTGCAATCGGCGGCCCGGGCGCAGATTCCGTGATCGGCAAAAAAACCCAGAAGACATGCTCTGAGCGATGGATCGTCTTCAACCAGCAGTAAAGTGGTTGGTGAGGTTGGATCAGCCGTTTTCATCAACTCTCAGGGATCCTCATCTTCTCAAGTGCAACTGATATACCGTTATGCGTTCACGAGCAATGCAACATGATTCGATACGGTTGAGGATTCAGCAGTCTCGAGTGAGACACTGACGGGCCTGCGTGGCACAACCATGGCACGCATCGCTGTCACACAGGTGCCGCTTCATGCAGACCGACTGAGTTTTTTTGTGGCACGAATTTTGAATTAGCAAGATGGATAAGCGGTCTTTGAGCGCCTTTAAGATTTGTGCGACCGCTTATACTTGACCATTCGGCAGTGTTCTTCCCGGACGGGAGTCGCCCATCGTAGGGCGGCTCCTTTTTTTTTTACGCCATGGTCGCGCTGCAGCGTTCGGTTACTTCATACGTTCCAGATTCTTCCAGCTCTCGGTATTGCTGGACAGCGTGGAAAAATCAGGCTTTGTGAGAGGCTCGGTCATGCGGGTTTGGTCGAGTTCGCGGGCCACATCCCGAGCGCGCTGGAAACAGTATATTCCAAGGATCACCGCAGCCGTCGCGAAACATAGAAATCCCCTCAATTGCCAATTGAATTGGTTCTCAAAATAAACTTGTCTTAAGCAAT
>JBBSFP010000283.1:0-4312 GCA_038238625.1 Tepidisphaerales bacterium | reverse complement strand
TGCAAAAGGTCGCCGGGAAATTTAGGCGCAGATGCGTGCAGAAATAATAGATGATGCGCTTGGGGTGCCACGCTTCGCCGGGGATGTCGGTCTTTGTGAGCTTGGCATCGAAGCGGGCATCCTCGGCGATGCGGGTGACGGCCGTGTGATCGGGGTGGGCATCAGTCGGATACGGCACAAACATCACCTGCGGGCGATGCAACCGGATCGCTGCCGCCATGCGATGCCGCGATTCTAAATTGTGCGTCACCTGGCGATTGGTCAATCCTAACAACGAGCGCGACACCCCCAGAATTTTAGCCGCATTCAACGACTCTTCCGCCCGCTTTTCGACTGATCCGTGCGGCGTCGGTTCCCCGTTGGTCACATCCAGCAGATGAACCTGGTGTCCTTGCTTAAGCAGCTTGATAAGGGTTCCCCCCATCGCCAGCTCGGCGTCATCCGGATGCGGTGCAATGATCAGCATCGATGCCATCGCGTCAGATCCTTTTAGGGCGATCCAGAGGGGTTTGCAGGGGATCGGCAGCCTGCGTTGCGGGAGCGTTCTTCGTGACGTCACGCAGATGTTGAACCATGTTCAAAAACGCTGCGTCGGCGGCCTCCTGGTCTCCTGCTATCGCGCTGCGTGACCATAACCCCATCGAAAAACTCGTGTAGCGCTCCGCCCCGAACGGCTGATTATCGATCGGCGTCATCAGGCGGTAACCATTGGCGGCGGGCCCTTCCGGCAATTCATTACACGCTGTCGCGTAACCGCTCACGCGCTGCAATAACCCCAGCAGAGGGGCGTATCCATTGCTGGCAATTTTCCAGTGATCCAATGCATCACCGGTTTCGTTTGTGATCAATTGCGCGAATGCCGCGCTCATCTCAGTGCGATACCCGTTAAGCATTTGCTGAAGCGATTCGGTGGAGAGGGTCCAATCAACCCAGCGCATGAGCACGGGCGCTTTGGTGGCAGCGGTCTCCAGCAGCACGGCCTCATGAATTGCCACCAGCAATTGCCGCGCATTTGCCAGGCGTGTTAGTTTTGCCGCATCGAGTTCCGTTCCAGCCGCCAGTGCTGTTGCCAGGTCGGTTACCGTTTTTTTCCAGTGGGTATCGACGTCGGCAGCAGACACTCCGGCATAAGATTGCAGAATAGCAGGGGGCACATCATTGAGCGAAGCCTTGTTCAGCACCGCCGCCACGCGCGCCAGCCCCCGGGCATTTCGCAGAAATTTTTCGGCCTCCGCCAGCAGGTTTGCCTTGGAGGGGTTTGCAATTGCCGATGCGGCGACCCCTATTTTCTGCTCCAGCGCGCCGGGGGGCTTGGGATGAAACCCAGCCAAAACTTCAGCGGCGGCGGGCATTTCATCGAGGAGTTCCAGCAGCTCTACATCTTGCCGGAAATCTTTAACGCGCGAATCCAAACCATCGCCCCCCCCCAGCGCGCCCACATCCGCACATCCCGTGATGAACGCATCGCGTTTTTGATCACAGCGTTTACGAATGACGTCGATTGTTGCCCGAACGCTCGTGGGGGGGGGAGGCGCTGTGGGCACGATTTCCAGCCGCTGCTGCAGTTGCATGAATTGCTGCAGCGATCCAACGATTTTGGCCGACTGCTCGATGTTTTTCTGCGCGTAGGCCAGGGCCGGTCCAAATTCATTCCGTTGCGCCGCCGAAAGGTGCATTCGCCCGACTGCCACCAGCAAGCGCCGGTATTGGCCCAGCGCGTCGATGTGCTGCTGTCCGGCGATTCGCATTCGTGAATCGGTTAACAGGGCCAAACCCTCGGCCAGTTGCTTTTCCACCTGGGCACGGGTTTCCGGATCCGATGCGCTTCCCTGTACGCCCTTGGCCAAATCGATTGCATCCGCCAGCGCGGTTTGTAAAGAAGCCGCTTCTTTCACTTTTTCGGCGTCGCCGTTGAGCGTTTTGACCTGTTCGGCGACGGCGACGATCTGCCGGCGCAGGCCCGCTGCCATGTTCATGTGCTGAGCTTCGTCCAGCAGGCTCGCCAACGTCCGCGCCTCATCGGTCCCCTGCGTAGTCGCCGGGCCCGTGGCAGCACGCCTGGGGCGCATGCTCGGCGCGCTGCCCTCGATGGGCGAGGCCAGGATCGTCACCAACTGTTGCCCTACGTCATGGCACAATTGATCAATGTCTGCTGGCGTCTTGATTTCATCCATTTTGAAGGTGCTTTGATGCAGCGTCGCCATGGCCGCCGTCTGGGCTGCGGCGGGTGTTAGCGGGCCGACTTCCAATTGCCCTTCCGCGGCCGCTATTTCCACTGAGCGCAGGTATGCGATGATCGCCAGTGACTGGTCGCGGTGGGCCGCCTGCAGGATCGCATGTTCGATAAAACGCAGGTCAATCTGGGCATCGAGCCGCGCCTGTTCGGCCCCACTGGCCTCCACCCTGCGGACCATGCGCTCGGCGATCTCGCGCTCCAGATCATGGAGCCGATTTTGGAAAACGGCGCGTGTGACCGTCTGTTCGCTGGGCCGTTCCCGACCCCACGCGAGCGGGATCACGATGACGGTCAACAGCACGATGCCCAGCCGCACGAATCGCATCAACATACACCCGCTCCAACCCCTCGATCATAACCTGGTCATCAAAACGGCCCATGGCAAACGCCTGACCCGCGCGACCCATTGCATCACGCGATGTCTTGTCGTCCGCAAGTCGCATGATAGCGGCCAACAGCGCCAGCTTGTCGAATGGTTTCAAAACCACACCGGTTTTCCCATCCAATACCGCCTCGCGGGCACCGTCAATATCGTAGGTAATCGTCGGTTTTCCCGCCAGCGCTCCCTGTGGAAGGGCCCGCGCCAATCCCTCCCGCCGCGAAGGATGCACCAGGATATCCATGGCCCCGACCAATTCAGGTATGCAATCGGGCGGCACCAGCCCCGTCAGCACGAACCGATCCGCCAACCCTATTTCCGCGATACGCCGTTCAAACGCCGCCCGCAGTGATCCATCACCGATCCAGAAGAATCGGGCGTTCGGATGAGCGGCGCAAAGCCGGGGGGCGATGTCGATCAGATCATCATGCCCTTTGAGGTCAAATAACCGCGCGATGGTGCCCAAAACGATGTGGCTTTCGTCAAAACCCCACCTGCGTCGCACCTCGATGCGTGACACGGCCGACGCCACGAAAGGCGCGGTTTTCATCCCGCTATACACCGTGACGTATTGCCCGCTCCGTCCGACATTGGCTGCCAGCGATTGGTCACGCATGGAATCCGCCACGCACACGATGCGGGTCGAAATGGGGGCGGTGCGTGCCTCGGCCAGTCGATATACCTGGTTGACCAAGCGGGAAGTTGACGCTGTGAACGCCAGGCCATGAATGGTATGCACGATCGCGCGCACGCCCGCCGAGCGTGCTGCCCAGCGTCCGATGATCCCCGCCTTGCTGGAATGGGTATGGACGATATCTGGCCGGAGCGCTTTTAATTTCTTTTGAATCCATTCATAGGTATTGAGGTCCTCGATGGGCAGGATCGACCGCCTCATAGCATCCAGAACGCAGACCTCATACCCATACCACGTAGCGCGCTGGAGCAGCGAACCTTCCGGGCCCAACGCCGGTCCGGTGACTAAGGTTACCCGGTGTCCTCGATCGTGCTGCCCTTCACACGACAGCAGCGTGTTTTCCTGCGCGCCGCCAACAATCATGCGGGTGATAATGTGCACGATGTGCATATGCGGGAGATAGTAGCCCGCTGCGCGCGGGCACTGAAGCGCTTGAGCGTCAATTTGATCTACAACCCCGGGCGGCTTTAAGTACGGCGGTGTGCATGTCCGATAAATCGTACATGCCGATGCTGGGTCGATGCTGTTCTGCCTTTGCCACGTTGAGCCGATCAGCGGCCAAGGCGGCCAAGGCGCGGGTTCGGCAGGCCGGGATGATAATGGTCTCCGATGACTGGCGGCGGCGGGTAGACATCTGCCAGCGCTGCCCGCTGCAGGTTTTGCACAATCGTGTTGCTTATTGCGGCTTGCCCCTGCTCCGAAAACCGCTGCGCGGCCCCTCTGATGGGTGTGGCTGCCCCTGCGATGACAAGGCACGTGCCCCTGACGAGCATTGCCCGCTGACCATCCATCTGCACCCGGCAACCACATCGCCGGGCACCTGTTCATGCAAATGGTGCGACGCTCGATTGAATCGATTCCCCAACCCTTCTTAAATCTGCCTACAATGTGCCCGCTACACCCACCTCGGCTGGTGGTTGGCATTTTTGCAGTTGGTTTTCAGAAGGAGGCCTCATGTTCGTTCGTAAAACGTTGTTGGCGATTGCGGCGATGTCGGTTGGAT
>JBBSFP010000282.1:0-4329 GCA_038238625.1 Tepidisphaerales bacterium | reverse complement strand
TTTTCTTGAGGACTCTCGCGAGTTGCACGCAGCGGGGACGCATGTAGTCGATGTAGGCCTGCGTGCTGGCGTGGCGGTCGTCGAAGGCGCGCTTTTCCTTGGTCTCGCCCCAAAAGACTTCATAGTTTCGATTCGAATTAAACGGGGGATCAATGTAGATCAGGTCGATGCAGGCATCGGGGAGCTTGGCGAGTTGTTCGAGATTGTCGCCGCAATAGACGACGCGGGTGTCCAGCAGGGCCGACGGCCGCCCCGGTTGAACAACGGGCGGCGCGGGGGTGGAATTACCGATGGGCGACTTCTTTCCCATGGCCTAACAATAACCGTACAGAAGCAGCCAGGCAACGACTGCGACGGTCAGTGTCATGCGCAGATAGTTCGTAGGGTCCGCTTCAGCGGACGGGATCATCCCCCGTCGAACATCACTCCATCGCAATCAAATCCATCCCTTCAAACGAAGGCGGTTCCGCAACGCGGCCCTCGCATGCGCAGCCGTGATCCGGTGCGGCCCTGTTCCTCGCCGCCGCCGGCAAGCCAATCGCGGGAGAAGCAGGCTTTGATTCTGGCCCATCGCCCGGAATAATCCGCATCGCCTTGTGGCATTCGCCAGATCGCGTGCAGGTGATCGGGAAGAAGAGCCATCGCTTCGATCGCGAAGGGGCGGTCGCGGGCGCAATGTGAGATGGCGTCGTGGAGCAGTCGCCGCGCGAGTGGCGCAGCGAGAATAGGCTGGCGGTTCTCCGTGACGACGGTGAAGAAATACGTGCCCCCGGGAATGTATCGCCTGCGGTAGCGGGGCATTCCACGAGGGTACCGTGGGACGCGCATGGATCAAATTGCCAAATGAGTCGCGGCGTATCTTGTGAACGGATGACTATCGGTCCCCCGGCGATTCCGTCCGCTGAAGCGGACCCTACGAACTGTCCCTGTTTATTCGCCCTGAATCATTTATAATCCGGGGGACCAAGCAGTTTACCAATGGATAACTGCTTTACTTTGCTCTCCGCTATAATTTAGATTTGTCAGAATTCATCCAATAAAAAGATCGCACTTGGGGCCTGAAATCCATCGTACCCGTCCCACGGCAATGACCACTGGAAGGAATCGTAGCCATGATGGCTCGGAGGACCAATTCGAAGACGGCGCGGGGGAAAGCAAAAGGGCACATCACTGATTAGCCAACCTTTTCTTCAGCCGTCCGGCATTTGAATATCAGTGATGTTCCCGTTTCCGGATTCCCAAAGCGACGGCGGGGGCTTGCCGCGACGACTCGTTAAGCAGCGGCCGGGTGGCCGTCCCCCGTTGCTTCAATCGCCGCGTAGACCTTGCCATGTTGCTTCATCCATTCGATGTCACCGCTCTTGGCGCGTGCTTCGACCTCGCGGAGTAACTCCACAACCGCTGGTTCGAAACATGGCTCACTCGGATCGGCGTCGGGAATGACTGCTTCAACCTCGACCGCCACCACGAACCGCTCGGTTCGGATCACCCGCGTTCGACGTACTCTTTTGCCTGGTATTTTCATCAAATCACTCGTTCAAAAAATGAACCGTTACCAGCTTGTTCCCTTTTTACGTTCTGTCCCTCCCGCTGCTGCGCCGCAGACACACCGTCCAGCACGCGGCTGCAAAATACACCTAACGGGTCCGTACTACGGGCCACGCGACAATCAATCGGGAACTCTTTAACATAGCCGATCCTAAAACCCTAACCCCGGAGTTCCCATGCGAATGATGATCAAAGTTTCGATCCCCGTGGATGCTGGTAATGCGGCTGCGCGTGCGGGCAAGCTCGGCTCGACCATTCAGGCTTTGATTGATGAACAAAAGCCACAGGCGGTCTACTTTACCGATACCGATGGCGAGCGCACCGGGTATTTGTTTGTGGACGTGCGCGATGCTTCTGAAATCCCCGGACTTTGCGAGCCGTGGTTTCTGGCGTTCGATGCCGCTGTTGAAATCCATCCGGTGATGATCCCCGCGGATCTCGCTAAAGCCGGCCCGGCGATCGAAGCGGCGGTTAAAAAATTCGGCTAAACGTGCACAGCTGAACTTTCACCCTTGATGGCATTTACAAAGATGGCATTGGCTAAGCCACCTCAGGGGTTTGGCCGGGCCGATGGAGTGACGATGCAATCGCAAGCACAGTCGCCGGAACCGGCACCGCCACGGGCCCGCGACCTGGGTGTACCCTTTGAGGGGTTACCCGGGCCGCTCAATGCGATTACCGATGTGCCGGGGGTTGAGGTCGGGCATTCGACATTGATCGAAGGGGAATGGGTTGCCCCCCCCAATGGGGCGGCGACGGCGGGTGGCCCGACAGTAAGTGCCCCGGCAGTGAGTGGTGGTGCCGTGGCCGCCCCCGCAGCAACGCGGGGGGGGGCCGTGGGGGGGGGCGTAGTCCGCACGGGGGTTACGGCCATTCACCCGCGCGGCCGTGAAGAGCTGGCGGCGGTCTATGCGGGTTGGTATTCGCTCAATGGCAACGGCGAATTGACGGGCACCGCATGGATCGATGAAGCCGGGGTGCTCGAGGGGCCGATCCTTATCACCAATACCCACAGCGTGGGCGTGGCACGCGACACCGCAGTGGCCTGGCTGCTGGATCGGCTTGCGCGGCAGGGCAAGCCGCCGCGCTGGTTTTTACCCGTGGTGGGTGAGACCTGGGATGGACGGCTCAACGACACCAACGCCTTCCATGTCAAGCCCCAGCATGTACGTGCCGCGCTGAATGATGCCCGCAGCGGCGCGGTTGCCGAAGGCAATGTGGGGGGGGGCACGGGGATGATGTGTCACCAGTTCAAAGGGGGCATCGGTACCGCTTCACGCATCATCAGCGCGGGGAGCGGCCACTACACGGTGGCGGCACTGGTGCAGGCGAATCATGGTCGAAGGCACCAGCTTCGCATTGCGGGCCTGCCGGTGGGGCTGGAGCTTCCGCTGGTGGCCGGGGCCGCGAAGGATTCGCCCTCGCAGCCGCCGCCGGGAAGTGGTTCGATCATCATGGTGCTGGCCACCGATGCGCCGCTGCTGCCGCACCAGCTCAAGGCGGTCGCCAAGCGCGGCAGCCTGGGCATGGCGCGCACGGGTGGTATCGCCGAGCTGAGCTCGGGTGACCTGATGCTGGCGTTTTCGACGGCCAACCAAAACGCCGTCAATTCCAAGCAGAACGCATCCGCCACGGTGGTGGGCAGCGATTTTCTGACACCCATTTACGAAGCGGCGGTGCAGGCGGCCGAAGAAGCGATTGTGAACACGCTGGTGGCGGCGCGGACGATGGTAGGCTTCAACGGCAACTGCGCCGAAGCGCTGCCGCACGATGCCCTGCGGCGGGTATTGGAAAAATACCATCGCCTGGCGGAAGCGAATCGATGAATGGGGGTGGGGATTTCAGCCAGTGGGGGCACTGGCTGCACTCACAACGGGTGGCTTGGGTTCGGTGCCGCATTCGGGGCAGCGATTGGGGGTGGCGCGAAGGTCGTAGCCGCAGTTTGCGCAATGGCCGGTGCGGCGAAGCTTGCGGCGCCGGCGGTATCGGTAGTAGCGGAATAAGAAAATAGCCGGGAAGGGAGATAATAAAACGAACAACAGATTATCTGAAATGAGTAGTCCTCGAAATGTTGTTTCATTCTTTTCATAAGGGCCCGCTTCTGGCCGAACCAGACGTGGGCTTTCAAAAAAACTTTGGAATCCTAGGGTGCACCATCGATTATCCATGTTAATTGAAGTTGCAGGATATGCTGGATCATTCGGGTTATAGGGAGCGTAGAATCTTCCTGTGGCTGCCGGTCCACTAATGATCGAATCAATCGGCAAATTTATGTTTAGATATCCGATATTACATCACTCAATATACTGGCCTTTTCGCGGTTGCGAGTCTGGCGGTGCGGCAACTACGATCAATCTTAACAATTCATCCGGTAGAAGCTTCAGGGCGCAGGTTTCCCAAAAGAAACCAGTCTCACCCGCGTTGGATTGCGCGCAGAAAATAGACTCCGTACTTCGGCCTTTGTGCGTGAGAACGAACTGATCCTGCCGCCAGTAGCTGCGGGCCCAGTATAGCATCCAGAGTATGAAAAGCCCCAGGCCGACAATCAGCCCTACGTTCCAGAGAATTATGATAGACCGTCTAAAAAAGCGCATAGGTAGCAACAGCCGTTTAAGTAGGCCGGCCGCATAGCAGCAGCCAAAGTTTAACTTAGTTTAGCATAGTCGGGCGGTCTGCCGTTAGTTTAAGGCCGAAGAACGATCATGCCCCGGCGGATTGTTAATCCGGCAGATGCGCAGCAAAGTATTTCAGTCAGTTGCGCGACCCAGGCATTTCCAGCCA
>JBBSFP010000281.1:0-4334 GCA_038238625.1 Tepidisphaerales bacterium | reverse complement strand
TCCATGATGGCCCACCATGAAAAAGCGGGTGGGGCAATACATGTTCCAGAGCGTCAGCCAGGGGCAGCTGAATGTTTGAAACGATCTGCGGTATGACCTGTGCGAAGTTCAGCATGATGGAAGTGCAGGTGCCAGTGATAAAACCCGTTCAATTTTGAAAAAACTCGATCCGGTTACTCGTCAGTTTTGCGATCCGTGCTGCTGAGCAGCGGCGACACCCGCCACATTACCCGCGGGGCGTGGCGACGCTTGTCGCAGCAAACTCACCAGCACCAACACCACAGCCAGCAGCGAGGCCCAATAGAACGTTAACAGCCAGAATAAAAACGGCTGACGATCGCCAGCAAGTCGGGCAACAGTAACTGCCGCGGCCAGCAGGATGATTAGAAACATGTGCAACACCGTCCCGATGAGGGCGGCCTGCGCCAGCGCGTTCATCGGATGCTCTTTACGCCTCGACAACACAGCCGGGATGATCGCCAGTCCACCGGCCAATGCACAGATCACCGCCGCGGTAATCAGTTCCCGCTCATGCACGGCCCAACCGGCCATCGAGCATAGACCGTACCCGGCGGCAGCAAAGCCGACGACAAACAGCAGGATAATCAGCAAATTCTTCACGTCGGTTTTCGCCAATCCCTAATCCATCAAATCCCTGACCCGTCAAATCCCTAACCTGATCCGTCTTCAA
Source organism: Tepidisphaerales bacterium (assembly GCA_038238625.1). GTDB lineage: Bacteria > Planctomycetota > Phycisphaerae > Tepidisphaerales > Tepidisphaeraceae > JBBSFP01. Next base: position 3,643 of record JBBSFP010000281.1, on the reverse strand, counting down.
TCTGCTTAATCTTTGTTCATTCGGTTGGTGTCTTTGATGAGCAGATACATCCCGGCGGCGATTCCCAAAAACGTTCCGATCAGAACGCCCCAGGGCGACCAGCCATACCGGTGATCCAACCAGTTACCAATGAACAGACCCAACATCACACCGACCGTCATTTCCAGCCCGATGCTGAGGTATTTACCCCAGCTCGGATCATCATTTGGATCGGCCACGCGACCTCCAGCCAAACCAGCCGTCCGACGCGGGTTCGTAGATTAGTCGGGTGATACCGGGAGGTCAAGGAACGCGCCAGACGCTTCAAAAACCGCTCTGCTGGTTGCTCCTGGTCATGATTAATCATGTTCGTTTTTATCCTCCTCCGATTCGGGCTTGACCTTTTGCAACAGGATCGGTTCGAACCCCTGTTGGGATACTCTGGACCGTTTGCCAGTGCCCGGCAGTATGCCGCGTAATGCCAACACGGCCACAAAGGGAGCAAGGAGAATCAGCCCAACGATAAAGGTGTAGCGCAAGGCATCAGCGAGCATCGACTTAAAAAACGCAGGGTTTCGGTAAAGCGCCTACCGACCACCAAAGTGCCTCCCAAATGCACAAGCTGCCGATCACCCAGCCGATGCCAGCAAGAGCACGAAATACATTGCGAATTGTCGGTGATAGGGCCATGGGCGGTCATTCCTTAAAAACGTTTGGGCGAGCAAGTCGTCAATCGTTGGGATTGAAATCAGTTGGCCCGATATTCACCGGTTCGAATCCCGGCACAGAAGCTCTGAGTCGGGCGCGTGTTCCAGGGAGTTTCCCACGCATCGCCAGCACCGCCGTCACGGCCGTAACGAGGATCGATCCAGAGTTGGCGATAAATACGAATAACATCTCGACGCCGGGATCGACCGGCTGCTTGTGTTGCCCCAGGTAATCAAAATAAACGCCAATTGGCCACCAAAGTGCCAACCAGATAACGAAACTGCCGACCACCCACCCGATGCCGACGACAGCGCCGACGAATTTCCCAGCAATCGAAGATTGAGCCATCGGGCAGCCGTCCGTTTGAAAATGTTGGGCGGGTAGGTTGCCTCACCTTATATTAAACCCATGCGTTGGCGGCATAGCCTGATAGTCGCAACTCGTCTGCTGCTTGCAAGCGCGTAATCCGACCAACCGGGCATTGGATTTCAGGCTCCGGAATGTCGGGCGGCCAAAGCAAAATGTGGGTTAATCAGTGATGTCCGGCTCTGTCTCAACGCTCGGTTTTGAGGCTATCTCCCGTTCCTACCGCGCAGCGAACGATGTCGAATTCCGTGAAAATCGGGCAACGGATGCGCCCGAAATGTGGAGAGCACGGGCAGAATATCGAAGGTTGAGACAGAGCCAGTGATGTCACGAACGCCATTAACTTAACCGCTCATCTTTTCGCCAGGTCGAGTCTTTTTCGCATTTCTGGGCGGGGTCTGGTCATCTTTCTGTAGGTGTCCTGCAGGTCTTTGACGACGCGGGGGTCGTGCCGCCCAGGGCGCGGGGGGTTGATCAGCAAATCCGGCGGCTCCTCTCCCGGAGCGGCGGTTAGCAGCCAGCGGATGGTGTCGATAAAACTGATCCGGTCCGGTGTCACTCCCTGGCGCCGGGCGGCCTTCATCATGATCGCGTGAATCAGATTGTAGACCAGGCAGTAGACCGTCAATTCCTTGCGGGCTCCATCGGGGGTTTTGCTCTTGATCTTCCGCATCTTCAGCGTGGTCTTGAGCTCGCCGAAATGAGTCTCCACCTGCCAGCGCATGCCATAGAGTTCAATCAATTTTTCCTTCGGGTATTTCACCGGGTCCAACAGCGTGGTGGCGAGGGTGACGACATACGTCCGCTGGCCGCGCCGCGGCAGCGTATAGCTAGCGCAATTCACGTATTTCCAGCCAATCGCCCGCAGCTTCCCACTGGCGGTCGCTGATCCACCTGGGGGGTCTTGTTGGTTTCTTCCAGCGGACGATCTGATCGCGCTTGCCCAGGCGGCGCACGAAACTGGAGTTGGGCCGGCCACGGCGTTGGTCTTTAGGTAATTGTTTACATGATCGGCGATGCGGGCGGAAGTCGACGGTATGCCGCTGGTGCAGGCGGAAACAAGCCTGCACACTCCTTGCATGGAGCATCGCCAGATGAATGTAAGAACAAAAACCCCGGTCTCCCACAAGCAAGTCGGTGCTTTTAAGCAGCGGGTGAAGCCTCCACACCTGCGACTGCTCGTGGGTGAACAGAGGAAAGACCAGCATCTCGATGATCAGCCCTGAAAAAGCATCGAGCAGACCCAGCACCTTGGGCACCGGGAAACCGCACCCTTTCTTCTGACCGCTCGGCTGACCGAACGCCTTCTGCAGCGCCGCAGTGTCAGGCGTGATGGAACACGAACCATCCACCAGCAGTACCCGCAGCGAGCACCACAGACCGCTGTCGCCTGCGGCATCGCGCATCACCGCCGAACTGTCGCGGAGCAGTTGCTGCAGCACCGCCAGCGGCAGACGCAGCCGCGCCTTGCAGTAGGCCGCCGCCGTCACTGCCTCGCCAGCCAGATGCTGCAGATGAGTCATGGCGGTGTTAAACCAGAGCACCTGCAGGATAAACAGATGAAAGGTCTGTACCGGCCCGAGCTTACGCTCGCGCCACTTGTATCCAGAAGCCCGGCAGGCGGCGAGAGTAGATGGGTCGCCAAGAGATTGTTGGCAATCCTGCTGGACTCGCGCCAAAGCGCGTGAGAGACTGGCCATCCGTGGCCTCCTGTGTTTGAGGTTGTCGTAGGAAACAACATCATCGCAGGAGGTCACTGCTTGCGCCAACGCCGTAATTACCGCCCCAGCTATGGGTTATAGAAGGTTGTTAAGTTAATGGCGTTCGTGATGTTCCCATATGGCCTGCTCACCCACCGTTTGCGCCAGAACGCGGAATGAAGACGGTAGGTGCGTACACCCACCCTACCTGGCTTATCGCGTTCTGTGCGTGGCGCGCGGCGTTTGCGGGCGTCCGGCGGGGCCATATAACCAAATAGTGCACTGGACCTCGGCCACCGCCGTCCTTTATAACTCGAACGCCGGTCGTCGGCCCCGGCCAATGATTGCCGGTCCGTTCTTCGGCGGGAGAAACTCAGCGAACGCGAGGCGGAATGCAAAGGTGGACGCATATCGTGGCGGTTGTGGCGCTGACAGGTGCTTGCTGCCCGTCGGCGGCTCAAGCCGAGCATCTCGAGGATACCAACCTCAAATTCTCGTTGACGATTCCCGACGGCTTTGTTCGCGATCCCCAGCTAGCACAGGCGCAGCCGGACTTCGTTTACGCGTTTCGAAAGACCGAGCCGCAGGACGTCGGCGTCGTGATCATCATCGAGCGCATGCGCGGGACGATCGGGCGGGAAAGGCTCGACGTAAGCAAGGCACAGCCTGGGTTTGCTGGCAGGGTGCTCACGGTTCGTTGGCATGACTTCGAGCTTGATGCGATAGGGAAATTAAAAGGGGACATCACTGGCTCTGTCTCGACCTTCGATATTCTGCCGATGCTCTCCACATTTCCAGCGCCTCCGTTGCCGTATTTTCGCGGAATTCGACACCGTTCGCTGCGCGGTACGAACGGGAGATAGCCTCAAAACCGAGCGTTGAGACAGAGC
>JBBSFP010000280.1:0-4345 GCA_038238625.1 Tepidisphaerales bacterium | reverse complement strand
GATGCCAGCGGAAGTTTGTGTTACAACTGCGGCAAAGTAATTTTGTGCTGCGCCTGAATTTGCGGAGGTGGTGCCTATGTGGGGAAATCGAGCAGGTTGGATCGCGTCGGCGGTATTGGTTTTGATCTTCGTGGCATTGGTCTACACCATTGCGGGAACCAATGACCCCACGGACCCAACCGATGATTTTATGGAAAAGCTGCATCCGTTGACGTTGAAGGTCAATCCGGAGTCGCTGGTTTCGGCGAACGATTCGGGGGATGCCGGGCCGCTTTATGCGCAGGCGGTGGAGGAGTTCAAGGCTCACAAGGATTTGTACATGGGGAAGACGCCCCCCCCCGCTGGGTCGCCATTGCCTGCCTTTGATTTGCTGGTGCAGGCAGCGCACAAGTCGCAGATGTCAATGTTCAGTTCGAATCCCGGGCAATTAATCGACTACAACAATGTGCATCCGCAACTCGAGGCAATGCAGCAGTTGGGGCTGGCGTGCATACGCCATGGGTTTCGGCTCGGGAAGGTGCCAAAGGCGTCCAGCCAGCCAGCGAGTGCGGACCAGGTCGCGCGCGGGGTCCAACTGGTGGAGGCGGGTTTTGCACTGGGGACCAAAATGTATAACGAACGCGTGACCTATCAGGAATTTGTCGCGGCCGTGAGCGTGCTGAGCGAGGGGAGCGTGACCCTTGCAAGCATCCTCGGTGCCAGCGATGCGAGGCGGGCACACTCGTTTTCCATGTTGCACGATGAATTACTGGCCTCGCAAAAGGATTACAGCTACATCTTCAGCACGCTGCACAGCATCGATCCGAAGTTTAATGCACAGGCGGCGGGCAACGTGTTTTATCTGGTGAACCCGAAGAATCGCGCCAAGGTGGACCGCATGTGGACGGTGGAAGCGCTGCGCACTCTGGGCCGATTCCGCTGGTCGGACGTGGGGATCGCGGCGAATCAGCGAATGGCGAATCGCCGGTGCAAGGAGCTGGCGAACGATCCGGATCCGTTGGTGAAGCAGGCCGCCATCCTGGGGCGCGACCTCACTGCCGAGCAATACCACGATGTGAAGTATTGAGACAAGACACGCTTTTCACACGATGATCAGGATCGCTCTTTAATCACCTGCGCGGGCGTTGTCGATCACCTGCTGAACACTTTTGCACCCGGGGATGACGCACGTTACGGCGGGGTTCTGCAGGCACCAGGCGAGCGCCCATTGGGCCATCGGGGTGCCGGGCGGTAATTCCGCTTGGGCGATTTGTTGAACTTCCTGAAGCCTGGCATCGACATCTACTCGGGGGCGTTTGAAGCGGACATCGCTGGCGGCGAATACTGCCCCGGGCTGGTATTTTCCACTGAGAAAACCGCTGGCGAGCGGGACGCGCGCCAAAACGCCCAGGCCTTGCTGCGCGCAGAGCGGTAAAACCCGTTTTTCAGCAATGCGATCGAGGCGGTTGTAGACCAGTTGGATTGTTTCGACGTGGGCTTCATGCGCACCGGCGGTCTGGTGAACGTTATCACTGCTGGCAATCGAATTTCCGATGTGGCGGATCTTGCCGGCCTGCCTGGCACGCAACAGCACATCGCGCACTTCGGCATCATCAAACTCGTTGTCGCGCACGGAGTGATATTGGTAAAGATCGATGTAATCGGTCTGCAGGGCGCGAAGGGAATCTTCAAGTTGCAGAGCCACATCGGCGGCGGAACGCTCATCGGTGCGGCTGAGATGCCCGTGGAATTTGTGACCAAATTTAGTGGCGACGATCCAGCGGTGACGATCGCGGGCGATCGCCTGCCCCACGAGGCGCTCGGAGGTGTGATCCCCGTAGCATTCGGCAGTGTCGATGAGGTTGTAGTTGAGGTCGCGGGCGGAATCGAACATCTGGTCGACTTCGGGCTGTGGAAAATCTTTGCCCCATTCGCCCCCGAATTGCCATGTGCCGATGCCGATGACAGAGACGTCGAGGCCGGTTTTACCGAGAGAGCGATATTGCATGGAATGTATTCTTTCAGGTGAATGGTTTGCAAGGACGCGATCAATGAGGCACGGTTGATGGTGTGGTGCGGGCGGTTGGGGACGACGAGGGTGCGGTGGATGTTTCGCCGGTAGATGCCGGGGCGGTGGCGGCGCCGTTAGCCGACCAGGGGCTGATGCGGATACCTTCCGGGCCTTTTCCGGGTAGATTTTTCCCGCGTAATGAAGCGGCATAGGCGGCGACAAGCCACATGTCTTCTTCAGTCATTAAACCACTCTGCGGCGGCATCTGCTGTTGATCGGGCCCAATGCGGCCATGCGCGATAATGTCGTAGAAATCGTCGAGCTTTCGCACATTAATATAATACTCATCGGAGAGATTCGGTGCCGTAATTCCACCGGCGTTGTTGCCATGGCACACGGTGCAGCGTTGCCGAAAAATGGTCTCGCCATCGGCCAGTGCATCGGCGTTTTTCAGGAGGCGTTCCATGATACGCCGGGGCGATTCATTGGGGATCAGTACATGGGAAGTGCGGCGACGGGAGGATCGGGACCATGCACCGCCAAGAATCGCTATGGTCAGCATGGCAACGACAAGCAGAGTAACCGTGATAGCCCAAGCGCGGCGAGGCCGTTTGGCAGAGGGAACAGATGCGTGTGGCGTGGTCATAGACAGCAGATGGCTAACCGAAGAATATAGGATTAGCTGGCACCGTTGGAAACAAAAGTGCTGCCGCAAGTTCCTGATGTTCGCCAGCAGCACTGCGCGGCTCCAAGGCCGGCATGCTATGAAGTTCGTTTGGAGTTGAGATGTCCCTTGATTCTGATGTCAGCTTGCAATCCCCGGCTGGAGACCCGAAAAGCATTCAACCGAAAAAATTAAAAAAACGCAGGCCATTGTGGCTGCGGTTGTTTCGGATTGCGGCGCTGGTTTACCTGGGGATTTTTTTGATAGGCATGGGATTTCAAACCGCGCTGGTGTTTCCGGGAAAGCACCTGCAGGGCACGGCCGAGGCTATGGCCAAAGCGTATCCGCAGATGGGGATTAACCTCATTGCACTGCGCACCGCAGAGGGGCAGAGACTGGGGGCCGTGTGGATGGATGCATTGTCGCCCCGCGGGCAGAGTAGTGCACCGGCTGACCGGTATGCGGTGCTATGGTTTTATGGGAATGGGAGCTGCGCCAATTATGAATTGGATCGATCCAGTTGGATGCGCAAACTAGGATGCGATGTGCTGGTGACGGACTACGTGGGGTACGGCATGAGCGAGGGCAAGCCCACTGAGGCGGGTTGTTACGCTACGGCAGATGCAGCGTATGCGTATGCGACCGAGGTGCGGCATGTGCGGCCGGAGCGGTTGATTGTCGTGGGGCAATCGCTGGGTGGTGGGGTGGCGATTGACCTGGCGAGCCGTAAACCGGTGGCGGGATTAATCACGATCAGCGCGTTTACAACAATTCGCGACATGGGCCGGCATTATTTCCCATGGCTTCCGACGTCGTTGTTGGTACGGTCGCGCTTTGACAATTTGACAAAGATCGCCCAGGTGAACGTGCCGACGTTGATTATTCATGGCGATGCCGATCAGGTGGTGCCCTGTTCGATGGCGCCGCGACTGGCGGGGGTGTGTAAACGGCTATACCGGCGGCTTGAAATTCCCGGGGGCGGGCATAACGATCTGTGGGAGAAGGGGGCGACTGAAATTGTAGAGGCGACGACGCACTTTTTAGCCGCGCTGCGAATGCGGTCTGAGCCGGAGCTGACGAAAGACAAATGAGCGAATCAATAGCGAAGCTGGCGTTGGAAGATGGATCGGTGTTCACGGGCCGTGCCTGGGGGGGGGCGGGGACTGCCGAGGGGGAGGTCGTTTTCAACACGTCGATGACGGGGTACCAGGAGATTCTTACCGATCCATCGTACAAGGGGCAGATTGTCACGATGACCTATCCGCTGATGGGCAACTATGGCATTAACCGCCAGGATGTGGAGAGCCGGCGGCCGCAGGTGAGCGGTTTGGTGATTCGCGAGCTTGCTCCCCTGCATTCGAATTATCGGGCGGACGTTAGTTTGCAGAAGTATCTGGAGGAGAATCAGATCGTGGGCATCGCCGGGATTGACACGCGGGCCCTGACGCGAAAGCTGCGCCAATAAATCGAGCGCGAGTTGGCTTTTGCCTGAACCCGGCTCGCCGGAAATTACCAGCAAACCGTTTTTGGTGCCCGCGCCGTTCATGCTCCACTCGTCGGCTTCGGAAAGTAGTTTCACTTTCACTTCGCTTTCGACAATCGGCAACGCTTTAACGATGCCGCGTGCCGCGTGCGGAGTACTCGCGCCCGGAGTACTCACGTCCGCGCCGCTCCCGATTTTCAAGAGTTCG
>JBBSFP010000279.1:0-4370 GCA_038238625.1 Tepidisphaerales bacterium | reverse complement strand
GGATGTTCGACGGGCGTGCGGTGGATTTGTGCCAGTGCCAGTGCAAATTTTTGAAACCGGTTTTCGTGGGAGATTGCCTTAGTTTGCAGGTTGAAACCGGCCAGCCGGATGGGACCTTCATTCCGTTCGATGCGTCGTGGGTTAATGAGAAGGGCGGAGACGTCGTGATTCGGGCCCGCGGCGCTGTGGCTGCAATATCCGCTGAGAGTCAGGAATCGGCCGCTGGGGATCGCACGTCATTCGTTACCGCAGCTTTGACTGAGAATGATCTGAGCATAGACGAGTTAGCCGCGCGATCGGAGTCGATTGCGTTTGCGATTTCAGACCCGCTTAAGCGACGATTCGCCGCGGAGATTATTCAGGTTGAAGATGGGGCCAGGCCGGCAGCGGGCAACAACTTTCTGTCGACTGTGATGCTCTCAACACTTGTGGGGATGCGGCTGCCGGGTAGGTATGCCACGTTTTCGGGGTTTCAAGTGAACTTCAACCAGTCGACGCCGTCAAAGGTGACCTGTCAATGGAGCGGTACGGTTCAAAAGGCCACGGTCGTCACCGAGTCGGCTGAGCTGTCAATCGAGTTAACCGCAGAGGGTTCTGGCGAACCGATCGCAACCGGGGCGATCCAGTCAATGGTCAATCCGCGTGCGCGCCAGATCATCTCGTGTCAGGAAATTCGTGAGCGATACCTGGATGTCGGCTTGGCTGGGAAGGTGGCGATCGTCACGGGTTCCAGCAGGGGGATTGGTGCTGCAACCGCCAAACTCATGGCGATGCATGGCGCCAAGGTCGTCGTCAACTACAACCGCGGTCAGGCTGATGCCGAGGCAGTGGCAGCCGATATCCAAAGCGCAGGCGGAGCGGCGATCGCGCTGCAATGTGATGTCGCCGATGAACTGCAAGTACAAACGATGATGCAGCGCGCCGCCAGCGAATTGGGCGGTGTTCATCTATTGATCAACAATGCTGTCAAAGATGCCCACGCTCGCGATGCACTGGATCTCAGTTGGGAAGAGTTTCTCACTGAGCTGGAGGTAACGCTAAAGGGAGTGCACAACTGCTGTCGCGCGGCGGTGCCGCACATGAGGGCGCATGGCGGCGGTAAAATCATCAACCTTTCGACCATTTATGTCGACAACCCGGTCAAAGGCCAGGCGAAGTACATCACTGCCAAGAGCGCTGTCGTGGGTTACACGCGCAGCCTGGCCAGGGAGCTGGCTGCCGAGAATATTCAGGTGAATCTGGTTTCACCGAACATGACGACGACTGACCTGTTGGCTGGTTTACCATCGGAGATCATCCGTCGCATGGGGCAGCAGCGGGCCGGTAAGAGAAACCTGGAACCCATTGAGGTGGCACAGGCCATCGTCTTTCTGGCGTCGCAGTGGTCGAATTCGATGAACGGTCAAAAACTTGTATTGAACCTAGGCGAGCCGCCGTTTGCATGAGGCCCGTAGTTTTGTTCAACCTGATTCCACTGCCTGACCGTAGACTGGGATCGTCAAAAGGGTGACTGAGATCGCATAGGAAATGACCGATGCCAGCATCAGGGGCAGCACAAGCTGGTAGTCGAGCGTCATTTCGAACACCATCAAGATCGCCATCAGCGGCGCGTGGGTAGTGCCAGCAAGTAGCGCGGCCATACCGGCCAATCCGTAGGCTGCGGGAGATTCCACGCGTTGCGGGAAAAGGGTGATAATTCCGCAACCCACGAGTTCACCTAGTACCGCTCCGACGAACAGGGTGGGCGTGAAGATACCGCCGATGGCTCCCGATCCGACACTTGCAGCGGTAGCGATAACTTTTAATGCGAGGATCCCTAGCAGGGCCGCGGGCATCCAATTCTCGTGCAACAGCGAATTGACAGTCGAATAGCCATTGCCCCAGACTCGGGGGTCGATTGCGGAGAGTAAACCAACAATCAGGCCGCCGATCGCGAGCTTCAGGTAGATCGGTGTGCGAAACAGACCAAAAGCGCGCTGTGCGCTTTTAATGCAGAGTAGAAACAGAGGCGATGCGAAGCCGGCACTGACGCCGACTGCCAGGTAGCCCAACAGCTCGGCGCGCCAACGGAGGGTGTAGGTGAGGCCAAGACCTTGAGATGACGTGCCGATGAGTTCATGAGCGCCGAAAATCGGCTGTTCCCCAAGCAAATCACGCGTGACCAATGTGGCGGCCATGCTGGCGATAAGCAGGGGCCCTGAGCTGGCGGTGGCGATGGATCCGAGGACGATCTCGGCAACGAACAGCGCGCCTGCGATAGGGGCGTTATATGCTGATGCAATGCCTGCCGCGGCACCGCAGGCAATCATTAGGCGGCGCCGTTTAGCGTCCCAGTTCAACCACTTACCCGGCACTGAACCCAACATTGCCGCCAGTTGCACCAGTGGTCCCTCGCGGCCAATGGAAGCGCCCGATGCGATTGACAGCATGGATGATAAAGCCCGCACCATTGAGGGTCGGGCGGGCACTTCTCCGTGGCCGGCGCGAATGGCTTCAATATACTCCGTTGCCGATCGGCCAACGTGCAGCCGAGACCCGAAGTAGAGAACCAGGCCAGCGAGGAATGCGCCAGCCAGGGGAGTGAGAACGCGCTGCCAAACCCCCATGGCCGCGGCAGTTTGGGTGAGAGATGTGGTGTGCCCGGTCAGAAGGAAATGCGTCAGACCCGTCGCGCGGCGAAACCCATAAGCCGCCAGCGCGCCCATGCAGCCGATAACGACGGCCCACAACAAGTCCGCGCGCAGGCGAGATGAATTTGTCAAAGGCGGGCTAAGCAGAGGCCGCATGGAAAGATATCCGGATGGTTGCCGTTCTGATCGGATCGCAGGGTACAGGCGAATGATCTAAATAACCAAATAGGTTGATCTCCGCGGTTCGCTGAGATCCCGCGCTCGATTTTCGATGGAAGAGAGCACCCATGTCGGCGAAAACAGACGAAAAAAAGAGGCCCGCGAAAACGCGGGCCTCAATTTATATTGATCTGCTACGGCAGTCGCCGCAGGTTAGGCAAACACACTAACAGGAGACGAGCTGAAAATGGATGCACCGGAATTCTTCCGACCCGTCCGAGATACGACGCTGGCCGACCTGACTAGCGACGCGGCCGGTCCAATGCGGGAGGCAGCGACCGTAGTGCTGGCCGTATCAGAGAAAATCTGGTAGCCGGTCGAAGGATCAGTGATCAAAGCGCGAAGCACATAGGTGCCGGCTTGGCTGAACACAGCGGTTGTATTTTTACCAGCGTTGGTTCCATTGCCGGTGAAACTTACAGCACCGGGGCCCGAGAGTACCGACCACTGGTAGGTGAGAGTGCCCGCATCTTTGTGAAGAATAGTGGCCGAAACGGCAAGCTGCGCGCCTTTACCAGCGCCGGTATTCCACTTCGTCAGCTTGGCATTGTAACCCAGGAGCGGCGCGGCCACTGATCCTGCCGGGGGGACGGTCGCATAGAAATTGTAGTAGCCACTGAGCGTTGTCCATGTGCAGACACGCAAGCCGCTGGACGTGGTTTCCTGGTTGCGAACGGTATAGGTCTTGGCAACCGGGTCGTAACCGACCAGCGAAATTTCGTGACCCGTAGTACCCAGTGTGATGATGTCACCGGCAGCGATGTCGGCATCGATCGTGGCTTGGGCATTGGGGCTGGAGAAATTCATGATTTGTTGCGTAATACCACCCGATAATTCCTGCATAGCCTGGTCAGGGTAACCGGCATATAGGCTGGTGTAGGAGTTGGAGTCTTTGTGAGCTCCATATTGCATGGCCTGGGTGTTCCAACCTTCGGCACAGGTCTGGGCAAACGCTTTTTCAAGCAGTGGAAACCACGTCGCCCCGGTGGGCGTAAATGCGTCATAAAGCCCACCCGTTGCAGAATTAACCGGCAACTGATTGTCGACGGTCACATAATCCCATTGCTGGACGCGAGTCGAGCGATAGAGATCATCACGGAAAAGTTTGACGGTGAAAGTGCCATCGCCGTTATCCACGACGGCATCGCGTACCAACTGTGGGTATAGGGCCATGGATGCGGCAGCCGAATCGAAATAGCAATCGGCTCCATGCTGCTTCACGTCCTGGTTGACCGGACCGGTGGAGTTAAACAAGGGGCCATTGAAGACCTGATATGAAACCGTCTTGGGCGTGGAGGAAGTGAACGCGGGATGATCGCCACCCAGGAACCACTTGGACTCCAGTTGGCCTAACTGGGCACCGGTGCTGCTTGCAGCAAGGTTACCGGGGGTTAGACCACCGACGAGGTCCCCTTTGATAAATGTGTTGGCGCGATTTCCCAAGGCGAGCTTCCCGAGCAGATTTTGCACATCGGGAGTCATTCCCAATGCCACAGAATTATTAGCCAGCGTCTGCAGATC
>JBBSFP010000278.1:0-4370 GCA_038238625.1 Tepidisphaerales bacterium | reverse complement strand
CCCTAAGCTGCAAGACCTGATCCCCTCGCTAGCTGGTTTTATCAGCGGGCCACTGGAGGTCACCGGTGCGTTCACCTACAACCTGACCAACCCGCTCGGGATTCCAGCGATCACCCATTTCACCGGCGTGGCCAGCGCTTCTGCAACCGGTAATTCTGCTATTCTCAATGCCGGCTTGTTCAACACCGACAGCGCCAATCCCAGCGATTATGCCAACCTGTTAATCACCAGCCCCCTGCGTCGCAGCGGCAATTCGATCCGCGGGTATGGAACGGTGGTTACGTCAATCAGTGGACAGGTGCAAACCTTTCGGCTGCGTGTATCCGGTACCATGATCGACACACGACACGGGACCCAGGTCCGCGGCAACTACTATGCCATCGACCCTGCCGGCCTGCCCATGCCGCAGGGACCGACGAACATCTTCACGGGTACATTCGAGACGGCCTGATACTCTCCGCGCCATTTCCCCCCTATGCCATTACCGTCCATCATAACAACGGGTGCGGCTGTAGTAGTAGTCGGTGGAAGGGGCTGTGTAGTAATCGGAACGATCATAATAATACGATGACCGCGGTGCCGGTACGTAGTATTCGCTTGGAGCCTGGTAATAGGTTCGATAAGCGGGATAATAATAGGTCGGCGCGGCGTAATAAGTGGAGCCGTAACCGTAGCCATATCCATAGCTGTAGGGGGCGCAATAATAGGGCGTGGCGTAATAGGATCGAGAATAAGACGGGAAGCCAAACCCCAGTCCGATGGAGAAGCCTCCGTAGGAATGGCCACCCCAGCCATGGCCGTAGCCGCCATAACTGCCACCGACATAGTATCCACCATGGGAATAGCCACCTCCGCCGTGGGAGTAACCGCTGCTGCCGTGGTAGGATCCACCGGAATATCCCCGGGCCTGGGTAACGGCGGGGGCCGCTGCAACCACCGCACCGGCCAACATACAGCTGGCCACGATTGTTTTAAGACGCATCATAAAAGGCTCCTTTCGACAACGAAGCGACAAATTCAATGCCAATCGGGGTGCCGAGTCAAACATCCCCGTGGGAATGATTTCATCGACTCAGCGGCACGGTCGCTCCAGTGAATAGACACCGATGGCGAACGGGGGTTAGTGTGAGCCAAAAACGGCAGGGCGGGGCAGGAAATGGGAAATCAGACGATCAAGGGCGTGGATGGGCCGTAGATTCACCGTTATGAACCGGCACAAACGAACATCCCCGCGCGGTGGTGCGCGGGGACGTTATATTTTTATTGATTTCAAAATCCGCCGCGCCATTGTAATCGCTGCAATCGCGCGCCCGATCAGGCTGCCGCAGCTGCGGGGGCGGGCTTTGTGTAGTTTCGACGTACCGGCTTAATCACCGATCCATTGCGGATGGCCTTGGCGCTCACCTTGATGCGAACGACGCTGCCATTCACCACAGCGCGAACTTTTTGAATATTCGGCTTGAATTTGCGGGCGGTCACGCCAGTGATCTTGGTACCCACGCCGCCAAGGTATTTGGCCTTACCGCGATGAGTGACCTGGTTCCCGAAGGTGGTCTTGCGACCGGTAAAAAAGCAAACACGTGGCATAATCGTTCCTCAACCGCAAAAAACGCCTGTCCAATTTCGAGCCGGGCAGTTTACGAGATGAAGCAGCTGAAAGCAACGGCGATGATTCGGGTTTTAGGATTGAAGCCTGGCTGCCCCAGCTATAAGCCAGGCCAGCTCATGATCCGGGAGGGGCACTTATGAAATGGGGATTAGCAGCACCACCGCCGTGGCGGCGATGGCTTCGCCGCGCCCCACCGCATCGCATCCTTCGTTGGTACCGGCTTTCACATTGATCATGGGCGGCTGCGCAGCGCCCTTGTCGGACAGCATGCTGAGCAGGGTTTCGATCATCGGCTTTTTGAACGGCAGCAGGTGAGGTTGCTCGGCAGCGATGGTGATATCGAGGTTACCAACGCGATAACCCGCCGCGCGCATCCGCGCCACGGTTTCTTCCAGGAACGTGCTGCTGGCTGCGCCGCGCCAGCGCGGGTCTTTATCGGAATAATGTTGCCCGATATCACCCAGCCCCAGCGCCCCCAAAAGGGCATCGACGATCGCGTGGATCACCACATCGCCATCGCTGTGGGCGATGGGGCTCAGGTTTGTAGCCACCACCACGCCCGCCAGGGTTAATACGCCGCCGGGTTGCAGGCGATGGATATCGTAGCCATGACCGATGCGTGGATGCATTGAAATTCTCGCGTGCAAAGGCAGGATGAAAAGTGGCTGAACAATGGATAAACGATGGCTGAACAATAATGAACAATGGCGGGGGGTTTATTCGGTTAAATCATATTCGCGGATTTTACGGTAAAGCGTGCGCTCGCCGATGCCAAGAATCTTGGCGGCGTTTTCCCGATTGCCATTGACCATTTTCAGGGTGTTGCGGATGAGTTCCTTTTCGGCCTGCTCGATGCTGATGCCCACCAGGTTGTTCATTCCACCGGTCACGCCGGCGCGGGGGCGAATTTCGGGGGGCAGGGCGCTGGGATCGAGGTCGGCACCGGTGGTGGAAAGCACCACCATGTTTTCCACGATGTTCTTGAGTTGTCGAACGTTGCCCGGCCAGGGGTAGGCCATCATCATCTGCTGGGTTTGCGGCTTGAGTCCGGGGACGGGTTTTTGGTAGCGCTCTGCGGCGGCCTTGAGAAAAAAATGGGTCAGCAGCGGGATATCCTCCCGGCGCTCGCGCAGCGGTGGAATATGGATCGTCACCCCCTTGATGCGGAAATACAGATCCTCCCGGAACTGCCGATCAGCGACCATCTCATCAAGATTGCGATTGGTCGCGCTGATGAGGCGCACATCCACCCGGATCGGCTCGTTTGATCCCACGCGCACCACTTCCCCGTTCTCCAACACGCGTAATAATTTAGCCTGCATCGCCTGCGGCATATCACCAATTTCATCCATGAAAAGGGTCCCGCCGTCGGCATGCTCGAAACGGCCATGCCGGTCGGTATTGGCATTGGTGAATGCGCCGCGCACGTGTCCGAAAAGCTCATCCTCCAGCAGGCTTTCGGACAGCCCGGCGCAGTTGAGCGCGACCAGCCGATGCTTGCGGCGACGGCTGTGATTATGAATCGCGCGGGCGACGAGTTCCTTCCCGGTGCCGCTCTCACCGGTAATGAGCACCGGAATATCGCTGGGGGCAAACTGCCTGGCGGTCTGCACGATGGCGCGCATCGATTCGCTGACACCGATGATTCCCTCGAAACCGCCCCGGCTGTCCAGTTGTACCTGAAACTGTACCTGCAACATCACGTTGTGGTCCTGGAGTGAGGCCCGCTCCACGGCGCGCCCGACCTGTGCCCGGAAATAGTCCAGATCCAGCGGCTTTTCGATAAACCCGTAGGCCCCCTCGCTCATCGCCTGCACCGAGGTCTTGATGTCTCCGTGCGCGGTCACCAGCAGCACCGGCGGGGGGGGGTCCATCTGCGATGCGCTGTGCAGTACCTCCAGCCCGTCGCGGCGGCCGTCCATCATCAGGTCGGTCACGATCACATCATAGCGCTTCTGGCTCAGCCGCCCCTGGGCCTCAGCCAGGTTGTAGCAAACATCGCAACGATGCCCAAGCCGCTGCAGCGCTTCGCTCATCACCTGGGCATGTTCACGCTCATCGTCGACGATCAGCAGGTTGGCGTGTGCCAGCACCGGATGAGCCGCTGCATGTTCGCCGGGATTTTCGCTTTGATTGGAAGTTGAATTCATGGGAGATGATCAACGGGGAGTATCAGTGTGAAATCGGATCCTTTTCCCGGTTCGCTGCGCACGGTGATTCTACCACCATGTTCCTGGGCGATGCGACGCACCATCGCCAAGCCCAGGCCCGTCCCGCTGCGCTTGGTGGAATAATAGGCTTCGAAGATTTTGTCGAGTGCCTCGGGGGGAATTCCGCTGCCGGTGTCGATCACGTCAATGGCAATTTGCCCCACCGGTTGCCCGTCGGCAGGGCCGGCGCTGAGGATCAACTCGCCGTTGCCGCTGGTTGGCGAACCCGATGCGTTATTGCTCATTTCCTGGACGGCATTGATCATCAAATCGAGCACTGCCTGCTTGATGAGCTTCGCATCGACCGAGGCCATAAGCGGTCCCTGGGCGGGCTTAAGCCGCACCTGCACGCGATGCACCTGGGCCTGCGGGCTGAAAAAATCCACCAGCTCTTCTAAGAGGGCATGGATGTTGGTGGGGCGACAATCCAGCTCCATCTTGCCGGCATATTTGAGAAAATCCGCCACGATTTCCCGCAATCGCACGGTTTCGCGCTGGACGTTCTGGAGGCGGTTGAGGATGCGTGTACGGGCCGCGACAGGCTGCTGGAT
>JBBSFP010000277.1:0-4402 GCA_038238625.1 Tepidisphaerales bacterium | reverse complement strand
CGCTGACGATCTCCTCCAGCCCGGCGAACGGATTTGACAATTTCATCATCGTCACGGATTGCCCATTGAAGCTGTCGAGGTGCTAAGCGCTACCGAGGGCGCGCGCGATTTCCCAAACGTTGCCAGCGCCCATCGTCAAGATCAAATCGCCCTCCCGGGCCTCGGAACGTAAATATTCGGCTATTCGGTCGAACCCGGGCAGGTGTTGGGCGCGCTGGCCGTTGCCGACGATCCGCTCCACCAAGTCATCGGCGCTCACCGCATGGCGATCGGTCTCCGAGTCACGCACGAAATAAATATCGGGGACAATGGTCTCGGTGGCGAGCGTAAAACTGATGGCAAAATCTTCCATCAGAAAGCGGGTGCGGCTGTGTTGGTGCGGCTGAAAAACGCAAAATAGGCGGCTGGGATGATACTTTTCACGCAGGGCCGTCAGCGTTGCCTGGATTTCTGTGGGATGGTGTCCGTAATCGTCGACGAGTATTGCACCATTGCAGCGGCCCATCTCTGTCATACGACGATCGACACCCGAAAACGTATTCAGACCCGCGAGGGCGGTTGCTGCGTCGGCACCGCACGCCATGCACGCTGCCAGCGCCATAGTGGCATTGAAAAGGTTATGCCTCCCCGGGACCGACAATCGCAGGGTGCCCAGTGTGCGCCCTCGAAAACGCACATGGCCGAGGTAGCCGTTGGCCTCCACGCCGGCGACTTCGGTGGTGAAATCGCATCCCGCATCGCCCAGGCCAACTGTCTGAATCGCGCTGTTACAACCCGCCAGGGCGGTGGCTACGCGGCGGTCCTGCCCATTGGCAATCACCAGGCCGTTGACTGCAGTGCGGGCGGCGAATTCGGCAAAGGCCTGCACGATGTCATCAATATCTTTGTAATAATCGAGGTGGTCCTCCTCGATATTGGTGATCGCCGCTACGCGCGGTTGCAGGTTCAGGAAGCTGCGGTCATATTCGCAGGCCTCAACAATGAACGAATCTCCAGTCCCGCTATGGCTGCCACCTCCAAGTTGCGGCACGCTGCCACCGATTACATAGCTGGGATCAAGCCCGCATTGGCGCAAGGCAAAGCTAATCATGGCGGCGGTGGTGGATTTGCCATGCGTACCAGCGACCGCCACGCCAAAGCGTTCGGCCATCACCAGCCCCAGCATCTGCGCGAACTAAATGCTGCGCAGACCGAGCGCGCGGGCAGCGCGATGTTCGATGTTGGTATCAGGCACCGCAGCGGTGCGCACGACCAGGTTAACCTGTTTGCTGAGAAGTTCTCCAAGCTGATCGCGCGTGATACGCGCTCCCCGGGCCACCAATTGTGCCGTCTGTTCGTTGAAGCTGGGTTCTGAACCCGTGACGATCGCACCGCAGTCGAGGAGCATGTTTGCCAGGCCGCTCATTCCGCATCCGCCAATGCCAATAAAATGCACCAACTGACCGGTGAATTGGCTTGCGGGCATCTGGGATTGGGGGACGCTCAGAAAAAGCGGTTGCCGCGCGTCCCGCGGCCGGGATGAAATGATGCTGGGCGAATCCATTCGCAACTTTCGTTAAGGTGACGCCGATAGTATCGGTCAAGGCCATAGGCGGCAAGCCAATGAATGCACGTTGCCCCATCAGTAATCATTTGGCGAACGTCGATTCAGCCATCAAGTCGTCGGTTGGCGAGTCATCTCCATAACGACGCTCGCCACCCTGTTGGATGCATCCAGGTGCGCAAGCGATTTGGCTGCTGCCGACATGGCACTACGCTTGTTTGCGTCGAACAGCAGCGACTGAAGGATCGGTTCCAGCTTGCGCCCATTTTTTCGCCGATCCATCTCGTCGTTGCACAAGACCGCCGCTCCCGAATCAGCGAGAATCTGAGCGTTGAGCCGTTGGTGCTTGTCGCGATGGAAAGGGTAGGGTAGCAGGATCGACGGGATGCCGGTTGCGGTTAATTCTGCACAGGTGCTTGCACCCGCGCGGCTGACAGCCAGATCGGCCACTGCCCAGACGTCCCACATCGCTGGAATGAAATCAATCACACGAACCGGGATATCGCCCTGTTCGCTATCCCGATGCGGGCGGGCGCTCATCTCGCGATATGCCACCCGAACCGATTCCGCATGGTCGCGGCCGGCCAGGTGCAGAACCTGCCATCCCTGGATTTTCATCTTCGCCAGCGCCTCGAGCACGCCCTCATTAACCGTTTTGGCACCCAGCGAGGCACCAGTGATCACCAGCGTGTGCATCATGGGGTCAAGTCCAAGTCGCGCCATTGCCTCGCCACGGGCCGGCAGCTTTACAAACTCGCGGCGGATCGGGCACCCGGTGACGTGCATCTTCGATCGGTGCAATCCGGGCAGGTACTGTCGGGTTTGCTCGAACTGGCAGCAGATTGCGCTAACGTAACGCAGCAGGTACTGGTTGGCTTTCCCAGGAATGACATCGGGATTAATCAGCGCGGTGGGAATGTGTTTCCGCCCGGCTAACTTCACTGCAGCGCCGGCCGCATAGCCGCCCAGACCAAGTATGGCTGCGGGCTGATGCTGGCCAATCAGCGACGACACCAGTTCCTTGGTTTCGCGCCATGCGTTCCAGAATTTCAATAGTCCCCCCACGGTCTTTACGGGGGGCACAATGGGCTGCGGGATAAATTCAAAGCCCGTCGGCTCAAGAATGACACGGTCGATGGCTCGCTGCGTGCACAGGAAGACCGGGCGTAGTTTCGAACCCGCCGCCAATAGCGCTTGCGCTACCGCGATACCCGGATAAAGATGCCCGCCGGTTCCACCACCGGCAAAAAAGATTGTCCCGCTGTCTGGCCGGGGCGTTGGATTTACGCTGGATGGTTGCATATTCACGATCAAATTGCCGCCGAACAGATGTGGCGGAATGTCTGCATTCTACAGCGCAAGGGTCCAATCCAGGCTATCGACTTCCAGCCGCGGATGAATTTCATCGGTTGCTTCATGGCGAAAACGATCAACGCTATAGACCAGCCCCAGCGCGGCGCAGGTGATGATCAATCCACTGCCACCGGCGCTGACCAGCGGCAGCGATAACCCCTTGGTAGGGGCGCAAACCGTTGCGACGGCAATGTTGATGATTGCTTGCATCGCGATCATTGTCGTGACCCCAAACGCCAGCAGTCGTCCGAAATCATCCCGGCGCTGGCGAATGATTCGCCAACCGACGTAGACGATCCCCAAGTAGAGCGCGATGGTGAGAATAGCGCCGAAAAGGCCCAGTTCTTCGCAGATGACGGCGTAGATGAAATCGGTGGTGTCTTCGGGCAGATAGCCCATTTTCTGGATGCCATTGCCCAACCCGCGTCCGAGCAGTCCGCCAGTGGAGAAGCTCAAAAGGCTTTGAATCATGTGATACCCCTCTTTTTGGGGTGCCGAGTACGGATCTAGGAATGCCGTGATGCGCCGCCAGCGATACGCCTTGTGATGCACAAACCAGAATCCAGCAGCCATAATCGGTGGAAATACGATTAGAAGATGTCGCACGCGCACGCGCCCCGCAAGGCACATTGCGGCGCCGCATAGAAGGATGAGCGCGGCCGTGCCAAAATCCTGGATAACCACCAGCAACGCTACGGCTGCGATAGGCAGCAAGGTGGGTAAAAAGCCGCGAAAAAAACTGTTCAGGTTTACGGGAGCGTAGGTTAGCCACCATGCCAGAAAGCTCACGCTGGCCCATTTGGCTAATTCGGAGGGCTGGAACTCCACGATTTTCAATGAAAGCCATCGCCGCGCGCCGTTGTGTTCCGTGCCCACATGTGGGATCAGCACAATCAGGCACAAAACAGCCGACATGATCATCAACCAGACCAATGGATTCCGGGAGATGCGTGGCCGTGCGAGCCGGGCATAGTCCCACTTTCCGACGAACCAAAAGGTCAAAAGGGCCAGGCACGCATAGCCTATTTGTTTGATCCCCAGGTCAGTCCAGTTCCATCCAAGGGTTCCGCGCATGCGCATGGAAGCCGACTGCACCATGATTGCCCCCAATGCCAGCAGCCCGGCGGCGCAGAGTGCCAGCACATCACGCAGACGCATGCGGTAGATCGCTTCTTCCATGCCCGGTTTATCGGACGTCAGGGGCGCAATGGGTTAGCGATCCGTGAACTATTCAGAGCCGCGACCGATTTCTGGTGCGCAAGACGCGGTCATCGCAATTTAATGGTCGCCAGCGCCATGGCGGCAAGCATGGCGCTAAGCAGCCAAAACCGCACGACGATTTGTGATTCGCCCCATCCCTTTTTCAGAAAATGATTGTGAAGGGGCGACATCAACAAAAAGCGTTTCCCGGTCCCGTATCGCAGGCGGGTGTATTTGAAAATGCTGACCTGCAGGATGACCGAAACTGCTTCGATCACGAAGATGCCCCCGACAAAAAAGAGCATG
>JBBSFP010000276.1:0-4402 GCA_038238625.1 Tepidisphaerales bacterium | reverse complement strand
GAGATATTCCGCAGGGGAAAGGTCGGCGACCATGCGCTCAAACATATTCCGCGAGGTGGTTAGACTCTGCACGATAAGATTACTGGCAGTCATCGAGTTCTCCGTAACACAACTTAAGAAACCGGCCACTGGATAAGTACCGGCCCAAGAGTAGGGGCCAGAGGCAATGCATGCATTTGCCTCTGGCCAATACGTTCGGCAGGAATAGCCTTGCGTTAAGCCTTATGCACAACCACTTTCACGCACCGTTTGAGGTCCGCGTCAGCAGGGAGTTTTAATGAAGCATGACAACGTTCACCCTTAGCGACCTGGGTGATGCTTGGCTTGAATTCCAAGTTCCCCGTCGTGATCTTCACACCGTCTTCGTCAAAGAAATCAGCAATTATATTGAGGTAACTGGCGTCCTTTCGCTCGAGGAGCCAAGTCATTTCATTGTTGTCGGCATCGTATTTCGACTTGATAATGCTGAAGCTCGATTCGAACCCCTTTGTTTCCCATTTCCCGCCGGGGATACCGTTGTCGTCTTTGGCTGCTGGCGGAGTGTCGTTGGCTACCGGGGCCCTGGGCTTTGCAACCGGTGCATCATCAGCCAGCGGAGCCTTTGGCTTGCCCGCCGGGTCGGCGGCGGGGGCGCTACCCCCGCGCGTGAACGTCAGGCCCTGGCCTTCGCCAAATTCACCACCCGATAAAGTCAGTTGGTCGCCAGCGAGTTTAATGTCGAACGTGATCGAATCGGCTGCGGACGAGGGGGTAATCACAAGCTGATTGCCATTGATTTTATAAGTACCGGTCTTGCTGGAGGTCTTGTCGCCCGTGGCACCGCCGAGGGTGCATTTTCCTTCGGCACTAAAGGTCATTTCAAGCGTCGTGCTATCACTTTTGCCCACCCATTTACCCACCAGTTGGTCAGCCGTCACGGCTTGGGCAATTGTGGGTAACCCAAAACAGATGGCACAGATCAGCAGCGTCATCCGCCGCATAGGGGTCACATTTACGTTCACGGGCTGTCCTCGGATAAAAAATCAAACACTTGCTCGGAAAAAACTACTCTTCCCTTGTGGGACAAAGATTAGCCGAGGGTCCACCTTGTAATCAAGATCGCTGTCTTCAGTTTTTTATACCACGCGTACGGGTCAAGAGGGGTGCATAAGCTGGGGTAGTAGCGTCGCGACGTCTGGCGCAGCGGCAGCGGCAAATCAATCGGTGTCGCGCCTCCTGCGGCGCGGAATTTTCTCCCGGCATGTGATATTCTATTGCTTATCCGGTAGCGGCCAGGGTCGCCACGATTCGATTGCGTTGCGTTCATCATTGATTTGTCGAGGGTCTATTCATGCCCAAGCGTGTAATTTACCAGGCCAGCATCGAGTACCTGCAAATTCTCGATGAAGAAGGAAATCTCGATGTGCCGTTGGCAGAGGGAACGCTGAGCGATGACCAAGTCAGGCATCTGTATCAGCAGATGGTGATCTATCGCCATTTTGATGACACTGCATTTAAGCTTCAGCGTTCTGGCCGCATGGGCACGTTCCCGCAAAACAAAGGGCAGGAAGCCGTGGCAGTTGCTTCGGCGGCTGCGCTAACCAGGGGCGTGGATTACGTGGTGCCCTTTTATCGCGATAATGCCATGCTTTTTGAAATGGGATTGCCAATGCACCAGGTGCTGCTGCACTGGATGGGTGATGAGCGCGGTAACGAGGTCCCTAAAAACCTTTCGCTGAGCATGTCGAATCTCATGATCGGCGCTCAGGTTTTGCATGGCCCTGGGATTGCCTGGGCTTTCAAATTGCGTAAAGAACCGCGCGTGGTTCTCACCACGTTTGGCGATGGTGCGACCAGCGAAGGAGATTTTCATGCGGGCATGAATTTCGCCGCCGTCTTTAAGGTTCCATGCGTGTTCACGTGCTACAACAATCAGTATGCCATTTCCGTCCCACGCTCCCGGCAGACGGCATCGGAAACATTCGCGCAGAAGGCGCTGGCGTATGGCATTCCAACCATTCAGGTGGACGGAAACGACATTTTCGCAGTGTACAAATCCCACAAAGATGCAGTAGAGCGTGCTCGCGGCGGGGGTGGCCCTTCCTTCATAGAAGCCGTTACCTATCGGCTCACGGACCATACCACCGCTGATGATGCCCGCCGCTATCGCCCGGAAGGGGAGCTAGAAGAGGCGCTTAAGCGCGAGCCGCTGGTTCGCACCCGCAAATATCTGGAGAAAAAAAAGCTGTGGGATGCGCCGCAGCAGGCCGCGCTGGAGGAACGCGCCAAGAAACTGATCCGCGAAGTCGTGGATACGGCAATAAACATCGAAACGCCCCAGACCAGCGACCTTTTCGACTACGTATATCAATCGTTGCCACCGCATTTGCGCGTGCAGCGTGAAACGCTGCGCACTGATTCTATTGGCCAAAACCCGTCGCAGATTGGTCTGCAAGTGCCCAAGGAGCCTGATGGGGCTGAGCTGGGTCGCGAACGCTTGGCGCATTCATGACCCCGCTTTGATCAGATTGCCAAGATTTTCAAAAACTTTATCGGAGAAGTCGTGCCCAAGCTCGATCTGGTGGAAGCAATCAACCTTGCCCTTACGCAGGAGATGGAACGCGATGAGCGCGTCATCGTGCTCGGCGAAGACGTGGGCCTCAACGGCGGCGTGTTCCGTGTAACCGCGGGTCTATATAAACGCTTCGGCGACGACCGCTGTATCGACACGCCATTGTCTGAACAGGGCATTGCCGGTGTGTCGGTGGGGCTGGCCATGGGTGGCATGAGGCCTGTGGCGGAAATTCAATTCGATGGATTTCTGGGACCTGCTTACGACCAGCTCACCAACCAGGCGGCCCGCTGCCGATCGCGCACGCGCGGCTCCTTGAGCTGCCCCATGACGGTGCGCGTGCCTGTAGGTGGCGGGATACATGCACCAGAACTCCACAGCACTTCGCCCGAAGCGCATTATGTCCACACACCAGGATTGAAAGTGGTGATGCCTTCGCGCCCATACGATGCCAAGGGGTTACTGATCAGCGCCATTCGCGACCCAGACCCGGTCATCTTTTTCGAGCCCAAACGCGTTTACCGTTCGTTCAAAGAAGAAGTACCTGAGGAGGAATACACGATCCCCTTTGGCAAGGCCAACGTGCTGGCAGAGGGCACTGACATCACCGTGATCACCTTTGGGGCGAGCGTGTTTCAATGCCTCGAGGCGATCGATCTGTTACCGGAATCCATGAGCGTGGAGCTGATCGACTTGCGTAGCCTTTCGCCGTTGGACGAGCAAACGATCACCGAATCGGTGCGAAAAACCGGCCGTGCTGTCGTCGTGCATGAAGCGCCAAAGCTGGCCGGGCTGGCGAGTGAGATTTCCAGCATCATCCAGGAAAATTGCTTCCTTTATTTGCAGGCCCCGGTGCAACGGGTGACCGCGTATGACGTGGTCATGCCTTACTACAAGCTCGAGCTGGAATACCTGCCGAATGCTGAGCGCATTAGCGCCGCGATTCGTGATTGCCTTGCGTATTGAATGGAGTAGGAGCCTGATTTTGGAGGATTCAAGTGGCCAAAAAGAGCGGTAATCCCAACGATTTCCTGTTGCCTGACCTCGGTGAAGGACTCGACGAAGCCGAGCTTATCGAATGGTGTGTAAAAGAAGGCCAGACCGTCGAAGAGCATGACATCCTTGCCAAGATGGAGACTGCCAAGGCGCTCGTGGAGGTGCCTAGCCCGCGCGATGGGACCATTTCGCTATTGCATGGGAAACCCGGCGATCGCATTAAGGTGGGCATGCCCTTGGTGAGCTACGGCAGCGGTGCCGCCCAGCGCGAACCGGCGGCTGAAAAAGCGGCGGCAGCACCCATGGCCAAGCCGCAGGCTACTGCGGGTCCACGCATACCGCACGGGGCACAGGCGGCCTTTGAACATCATTCCAAAGAACAAGCAGAAAATCCCAGCGCAGTCAGTACCGATCCTGCCGAGAGCTTTGAACCAGCCGAAAGCAGCCCGTCCAGCGACGCGGGGACGGTGGTGGGTAAATTCATCGCCGGCGTCAATCACATGGCTGCACCCGGGCAGGTGTTGGCACCGCCATCCGTGCGTCGGCTGGCACGCGAGTTGGGAATCGGGTTAGAACATGTAACGGGTTCAGGAATCGGCGGCCGAATTACGGTGCAGGACGTACGCGCCGCCGCCGGCGAGCACGCGCAGTATGGCAATGATTCCGTCGCCGCCACGGCGTTACCGGCTTCTCGCAAAGCGCCTCCCGCCGGCAACATGCCGGCCGGTCTGGCTACGCCCCCGGGCCCAGGCGGTGACGGGCAGACCATTCGCACCGCTATCCGCGGCGTCCGCCGCACCATTGCTGAGCGAATGAGGCACAGCATTTCCAACGCCGTTCATTACACCGTGATGG
>JBBSFP010000275.1:0-4417 GCA_038238625.1 Tepidisphaerales bacterium | reverse complement strand
TCTCAAGGAAAAATCGACTGATCCTAAAACCTGGAACCGGCTGTTAAAGCAGTCCGAGATCATTCGCTGGGTAAACCCTGGCACGTTGATTCAACTCGGTGAGTTCGATCTGGCCCGGGAATGGTTAACTGCAATCGGCACCGTGAGCATGGTGTTTCCATCCTCTGCGGACCTCTCGGATGTCAAGCAAACAGTGCTGCTGCAGGCCCAACGCGACCTGGCCACCTTCGAACTGATTCAGCAGACCCTGGACGACCACCTCAAGGCGGTTAAAGAATCGCCGACCGCGCAACCGGAAGACGCGATCATCCGCTGGTGCATGCTGGCTAATCTGTATCGCAGCAAGGGAGAGGTGGGGGCCGCGCTGGCACAGGCGAAACACACGGGCAATCCGGATTTTATAGAGGAAATAGCGATGCTGGCCGGTGATTGGTCCACCCTGGCCGCTGCCCTGGCCGAGCAGTCAGAGCCGGATGCCAACATGATGGGCGCGCGCAACCACGCGATTGAGGCGGTGGCGTGGTATCTGGCCGGGAAAATACCCGAGGCCCAGAAAGCGATCGCGCGCGCCGAGGAGCTCAATGATCAGCAGGCCATTGCGGGCATGCCACGGTTTAACCTGAATATTTGCCGCGCCCTGCAGTTGATGGAAAAACCGGATGATGCGGCGGAATATCTACAAACCCATGGAAGCGTGGATGGCGCATTCGAGCTGCTCTGCGCCGGCGAACAGTTTGATAAGGCACTGGCTCTGGTGGACCAATGGCAAGCCCCCGCCAAGCCGCCGGCGACTACCAACGCCCAGATCGATCCGAATGCGGGGGCTCCAAATGCGGTGGCACCCACCGCGGTCACCGAGCTGGTGGAGCAGCGCCGGCTGGCCCAAGCGCTGGTGCTGCAGATCGCCAAGGGGCGGCTTCTGTGCCTGTTAGGGAAAGTCGATGAAGGGGCTGCTCTGTTCGACCGCGCTGCGGCACAATTGGAGGATTTGAAAGACCCGTCGCCGGCGATCAAGGCCGGATCGCGCATCGGGCTTTCGCCTGTCCGATGGTTGGCGTTGCTGGCGGATTCGGAGTTGCGCGTGGGCCTGACCGAACGCGGGGAAAACCATTTCGCCCGCGCGCTCGAGGAAATGACGGGTGCCGATGAAAACAGTGTACTTGCCCGCATGTATCGCGGCGGCGGATTAGGCGCAGCCCGCTCTCGGTGGGCAACACTGGTTCAAAAATTCCCCGATGAGCCCCGCATCAAGCTCCTGCGGCGGTTGTGGGCCGTGGGCCGAGGAACCATTTCACTGCAAGAACTCAAGTCGATTTTTGACGATGGGCAACCATTGAACAACCAGGATCGCAGCGATATCGCCCCGATCTATATGCGCCGGCTGGCGGAGGCCGGGGAATGGGACAAGGCCACCGCGTTGATTGAGCGCGCTCAAACCCAGCCGCAGAAGCTGGCCTTGCAGATTGAACTGGGCGACGCCGCGCTGCACGCAGGCCGATGGCAAAAGGCCGCCGATGTTTTTGAGGATGTGCAAAAAACCGGAAGTGACGTCCATGCCCTGTTCGGCCAGGGGTATGCGGTAAGCAAACTTGGCCGTATGCCCGAAGGGGATCAGCTCATGCGGCGGGCAAATCTGATGGCGTTGGCTCAGCCAGCCTACCGCATTCAGTTGTTGGCAGTCATGACCCGGTTGGGGTTGACCGATCAGGTCGAAGCCGAAGCGCAGTTGATGATGCGCACCGCGCCCCTTGAGCAACCGATCGTTGCCAGCGTTTTGCGCGTGGCGGCAGATCAGGCATTTGCGCGCCGCGACTGGGCAGGTGCCATCGACTTGATTCAGCGGTTAATGATCGATGCGTGCCTGGGCGTGGGAAACGTCGGAGATGATGGGGTGATTCCGCTGGTGATGCATCTGCACCATGCTCGCGCCCTGCTATTGCTGGAGCAGGGGAAAGTGGATGAGGCCATGCGTGAGATCGAGCGCGTGCGGAAGATGCGGGCAACCGGTGTGGATATGCCGATCGACGTTATTCCCATGTTGGAGCATGCCGGGCGCAAGCCAGAGGCCGATGCGCTTTTCGCCCAGACAGCCGATGCCCTGGCGAAGGTTTTAGAGCGATACCCGGATGCATCCAACCTACGCAATAACCTGGCATGGCTGGAAGGGTGCTGCCATCGCCGGCTCGACGACGCGTTGCAAAACGCACAGCGCTGCGTAGCACGCGATCCGCAAAACCCATCCTATTACGACACGCTGGCCATTGTGCAAATTCACATGGGGCAGCGCACGCTGGCCGTGCAGGCCGAGCAAAAAGCAATCGAGCTGCGCCCGCTAGCAGATCAGCATCCACCGACTGCTTCCGCGCGGGCCGCCGAGGATGATGCGAAATCCACCAGTGAGCAACGGCTACAACAATTACAAGTGGCACCTATCCCCACCGGCCCGTGGAAACCGCAGTAGCTCGATCACAAAATCGCGATGATGAAGGTGGCGGTCGGCCGCTCGGGGGTAAGCTGCACGGTGATGTGGGGCTGCCATTTTTTAGGGGCGCAGGTGTGATCGGGGGTGTAGGGGTTGTGAGCACTCAAGGGCCAACTGAGCCGCATATCGGGCGGTCCTTCGATGCGAACGTTTCCGAAATCGATTCCCCCGCCCAGCGCATCGCAGGTGAAGGTTTCGTTTTCATCCAGATTGAATGCCTGTCCGCTGTGCGCGGTAATCCGATCCAAAGCTCGCCTCAAGGTGAAACCGGCAACGAACGGACCACGGTTGCCATCGGGCGCGATGGTCATATCGATCTGTAACCGACCATCTGGCAGAGCGCCCACCCTCAGATCGCCACGAAACGTTTTGTAAATCGCATGCGCGATGAGGGTATCGCCCGTGGTTTGCACCGTTCCCGCGATGGGATAGTAGTCCGGCCCCCGCCCGGCCAGCGCGTGATAGGTGGAATGGGCGGGTTGATACTTGGACGAGGAGCCATCGATCACGATGCCCGTGTGCTGGTTCCAGACGCTGAATAGTTTCTGGCGATCCAATGTGAAACTGTTTTGACGGTACTCTGGATCTTCCGGTGAAATTGCAGGTATGGCACTGACGGCGATGCACCAGTTGCCACGGCGCATGATGGCCGCGGGGAGGGAAAGCTGGGCGGTGTGATCGGGGCGCTCAAAAGCCGGCAGGATGGGAGGGCCCTCATGCCAGTACAAAAAATTCTCGCTGATCCGCGCCATTTGTTCAAACGTGGGCCCGGTGGAAAGCCGCTTCCAGTTGGCAAAATGGTTGAGAGCGATTCCGCGTCCCTCGGGGATCAGGGAAAAGCCGTGCAAGCCCCAAAGCGATGGCAACACGACATGGTCGAAGCGCACCCGCTCGTCGATCAGGTCGAGCGCCTGCCCGTCGGGGTAACAGAAATTTCCGTGGAATCGCGTGGATTTTTGCAGCGCCTCCGCAAACACGCTTTCGCCCGTCCATTCGTGGAGCAAGGCGCACCCCTGCTGAGTGACGTAGTTATAAATTGGGCTGGGCCCGCCGCGCTGCAGCAGATCACCGTGCTCTTCGTAGTAGCCATCGGGATGAATGTCGCTGGCGATGGCGCGCCCAATGGGCAGGGCCAACTGCATTAGATCGTCGCGGCCCAGCACCTGACCGACACGGTAGCAGGTCGTGACATACAGCATCACATGGTTGAGCCCCGTACCCACATATCGGCGGACGAAGCGCCGGATACCGCGCAGCTTTTCAAGGTGCAACCGCGCAAGCCGATCACTCGCCACTTCGATGCGCTGAGCCCAGGGCGCAGCAAGCGCCTGATCATCGGCGGAACGTTCTCGAAGCACGCGCAGCGCTTCAATCCACGCGTAGATCAGTCGCTGTTCTAATCCGGCAGAATCCTTCAGGTATTTTCCGTCATCGTCAAAATGTTGGACGATGGATTCCCCCAGCCGCACGATGGCCTGGCGGAGGCGCGGCGAACCGGTGAACCCGTACGGCTCCCCAAGCGCCCCAAAAACTCCGGCATAGCAAAACGCCAGGGGCATGATCGCCATTTGCGATGAGATCCCCCTGGTCCCCGTGGTGAGGCCCCCATCGGGCTGCTGGGCACGAAGCAGCAGCTCAATGTTTTGCAAAACGGCCAGCGCGAAGTCGCCGGGGAGTGACGGGGCGTTTGAATTCATGTGGCCGCGGGTTTGCCCATGGATTGCCCCTTGCGTTTTACGCGGGGCCGCCCGAATGCATCGGTGGCAGTGGCGACGCGCGATGGCCGGGCGCGATCGTTCACGGCATCGATGGCGAGCGGGAATAAACTATCCGCGCTATCTTTGGCCAGGCTTTCCTCGCCGCCCGTTGTTTGTGGAATGCCCGCCGCAGTTTGCAAGGCATTAGCCAACCGTTGCCTGGCAAAATCGACATATT
>JBBSFP010000274.1:0-4432 GCA_038238625.1 Tepidisphaerales bacterium | reverse complement strand
AGCAGTACCTCGCTGCCAGCGATCTTTCCAGTAGCGGAATTTATCCGGTGACGGCCTGGAACCGGCCGTTCGATGTTGACGTGTCCGGCCGGTCGATTGATCGTCTGCAGAACCTCTCCGATGGCAAGACCCAGTATGCGGTGATCGAAACCAGCCCGCAGAACGGTCCCTGGGCGCCGAAAGGCGTGCCCGGTGTCTCAGCAGATCAGTTCCGGGGCGAGGTATGGGATTCGGTCATCCACGGTGCCCAGGGGGTGGTCTACTTCCCGCAGCAGTTTCTGCCAAACTTCAGCTACGACGCAACGCCGCCTGCCGTAGTGGCCCAGATGAAAACCCAGGATGCGCTGTTGACACAGTTCAGCAGTGTGCTGCTCAACCCGATTGATCCGTCGTCTATCAGTGCGGACGTAAGCTCACCGCTGGAAGTCTCCTGGCGAATCTATCGCGGCAAGATGTATTTCTTCGTGCTGAACATGTCCAACGCCACGCTCAGCGGCCAGGACATCCACTTCAATGGCATCGGTGCCGCTGCCAGTGTCGATGTGGCAAACGAAAGCCGAAGTTTGAATGTCAGCGGCGGAGCGGTTTCGGATGACTTCACGCCTTATCAGATGCACGTTTATACAGTCTAATAGCCGCTGAGCGTACGAACCCACACGACCCCTCAGACCATCTCATCAGACCGATGCACCGATGTGCATCGGTCTGCCTTTAATTCTGCGAGAACCATGTGAGTAGCACTGATAATCGATATTGCCACAGGTTATCGGCCTTCAGCTTGAATTTTCTGGCCCGATAGTCGGTACGTTTTCACATTTATTATCAAGCCTCGTCAATTAGGGCCCCATTCCCTTCAGGGGCGAATATCCCGGCCCGATTCCTAAAAGTCGGGTTCCTATTTCGTAGTGAATTAATGCCCTATTCGGGTCCATTTGTGAAGGGATCATCATGGCGTCGAAAAATAACAAGCAGAACATTCCTGGTAACGGACATCTAGCGCGGCAAGGTAATACGATCGAGTCCCTGGAGAATCGGCAGCTGTTGTCCGCTGCGCTTCCTTATGTTCACAATGGGGTGTTACAGGTTTTTGGAACACGGCACAGCGATTCGGTTTCGATTTCGCGCGATTCACATCGGGCTTGGAAGCTGAATGTAAATGTAAACGGATCTGATTTCGCTTTTTCAAATCGCACTTTCGGTCGGGTCAACGTGCAAACCGCGGCAGGGCATGATCGCGTGGGGGCTACTCATCTCGGGTTTAACGTCAACGTCAATGGCCATGTAATTGATTCTGGAAGCAACGGTCGAAATGGCGGAACCACTACCGGTAATGGCAGCGGGGGAACCAGCGGTGGCACAACCGGAAATGGCAACAACGATAATGGAGACGGTCCATCGAAGAAGCTAGACATCAATTTTTTCCCCATCGGCGTCTTCTCTCAGCCGCTGTCATCCTTCAGCAACTGGAAGGGGCTGGGCATCAATACGGTGGTCGGATACGAGTCGGAGGGTGGACGCGTGTCGATGTCCGATTGGTCCGATGCCGCCGTGGGAAAAGGGCTTTATATGATTCGCCAAGCGGCGAGCAACCTGTCAGCCGATGCCAATCAAAAAAACCTGCTCGCGTGGATGCTCGGCGATGAGCCGGAAATCAACAACGTCAGTTCCGGCACCAATCAGAGCATCTACAACCAATACAAGGCGGCCGCGCCTGATGTGCCCGTGTTCGCGAATTTCTCCGGGGGATACGCGCTGCATTATCAAGGCAACTGGACGCAGGCCACATACACACCCTACCTCGCGGCGACCGATTGGGTGAGCAATGACATCTACCCTGTCACGGGGTGGGGCCAGCCCACAAAGCTGGATGCTCCGGCCAAGGCCGTGACACAGCTTGCTGATTGGTCCAAGGGTAAGCCCCAGTTCGCCATAATAGAAGCCAGCGATCAGAATTTGCCGTGGGTGAAGCCCGGCTCCGTAGCCTCGGCGGCCCAGGTGCGGGCGGAAACCTGGGACGCAGTCATTCACGGCGCCGCAGGGATCATCTATTTCCCACAAAAAATAGGCGGCGGCTTCAGCTACAACAACATGTCGACGGCTGTCGCGTCAGAAATCAAAACACAGAGTGCTCGCCTGCAGAATCTATCTGGCGTCCTGGAAAAAGGCACCGATGCCACTAGTGTCTCTCTACAACTTCCTTCCGGGTTTGAAGGCACCGTCAAGCATTTCGACGGGCATGATTACCTCATGGTGTTGAACATGAACCCCACCAGTGAAGATCAGTCGTTCACTTTGGCCGGTACCGGCGACACGGCGGCAAGCGTGGCCGGGGAAAATCGAACTGTGGCGGTCAACCAGGGCACCATCACGGATCATTTTGCCGCCTACGATGTCCATGTGTACCAGCTACAGTAAGCTCCGATAACCTCACATCCAGACTGCCCTTGACCCTCCGCATTGCCGTGCGGAGGGTTTCTTGATTGGTCTTATTTGATGAACCTCTATCGACAGTAGCGATTGCGCAGAGATTGCAACGACGCTGATGAATTAGTGCATGTCTTAAAACGAATCCAGCCTTGCCGTAAACTTGTTCAGAAGTAAGATACACCCCTCGTCCGCGGCGAGTTCACGCCGATGCACGGATCATTCGAGATTCGCTGACCAGGATCGTCAACGTCACGATCATGTCATTAATGGGAACACAGCCTATGAAGCACTTCAAAGGCCGGCGTCATTTCTTTAGTCTCCTGTTGGTCTGCCTTCCGGCCCTGCTGTGCTGCACGGGTTCCGCGTTGGCAAGCGACGCCGATTTAACTCTCCCCGATCTGCACACGGTCCCGTTCTTCAACGGCATTTCCGGCCACGCCCTGCTCTCATGGGGCATGCTGCTTTGCGTGGGCGGCTTGCTGTTTGGGCTGGGAATGTATCAGCACTTGCGCAAACTCCCGGTGCATCGCTCGATGCTGGAAGTATCGGAACTCATTTACGCAACGTGCAAAACCTATTTGAAAACCCAGATCAAGTTTATCCTGATCCTGGAGATTTTCATCGGGGCCATTATCGCAATTTACTTCGGTTGGCTCACGGGTGGCGGGGAATCGCCCGCAACCATGAACACAGCGCATGAGCATTTTCCAACCGCTGTGCGTGTGTTGGCTATTCTGGCTTTTAGCCTGATCGGGATTGCCGGTTCCTGCAGCGTGGCGGCATTCGGTATCCGCATTAACACGTTTGCCAACAGCCGAACTGCAATGGCTTCGCTGGCGGGGAAAGCGTATCCAGTTTACTCCATTCCGCTTCGCGCCGGTATGAGCATTGGGATGGTGCTCATCAGCGTGGAATTGCTCTTGATGCTGTGCATCCTGCTTTTCGTGCCAAGCACGCTCGCAGGGCCATGTTTTATCGGTTTTGCCATTGGTGAATCTTTGGGCGCGGCCGCGCTCCGGGTTGCGGGTGGAATTTTCACCAAGATCGCCGACATCGGTGCCGACCTTATGAAAATCGTTTTCAACGTGAAAGAGGACGATGCCCGAAACCCCGGTGTAATCGCCGACTGCACGGGTGACAACGCGGGTGATTCAGTTGGCCCGACCGCCGACGGATTTGAAACCTATGGTGTAACGGGCGTCGCTCTAATTACGTTCATTCTTTTAGCTGTACACGACCCACTGACGCAAACAAAGTTGCTGGTTTGGATTTTCGCCATGCGCCTGGTGATGCTCGTCTCCAGCGGGCTGGCGTACGTGATTAATGAGGCCATCGCCAAGGCCCGCTATGCCAATGTTCGCACCATGAATTTCGAAGCGCCGCTCACAACCCTGGTTTGGATTGCATCGCTCATCTCAATTGGCTGCACTTATCTGGCGTCTTGGTTGTTGATTCCCGAGCTCGGGGGGGGGGAACTGTGGTGGAAGCTGGCAAGCATCATCACCTGCGGCACATTCGCCGGTGCCCTCATTCCTGAAGTCACAAAGATTTTCACCTCGGTCCACAGCCGGCACGTGCGCGAAGTGGTGGCATCCAGCCGAGAGGGCGGGGCATCCCTCAATATTCTTTCGGGTCTCACGGCCGGTAACTTCTCGGCGTTCTGGATTGGTGGCGTCGTCACTGTCTTTCTGATGGCCGTCGCTTACACCGTCAGCAGTTCTTTTCCGACCGGCATCATGCTTGCCCCGGCCGTTTTTGCCCTGGGTTTGGTGGCATTTGGATTTCTGGGGATGGGCCCCGTCACCATTGCCGTCGATTCGTATGGCCCGGTGACCGACAACGCCCAGAGCGTCTATGAACTGTCCCTTATCGAGCAGGAGCCCAACATTCAGGCCGAATTGAAGCGTGATTTCAACGTTGACGTAGATTTTCAGCATGCTAAAGATCTGCTGGAAGAGAATGATGGTGCCGGTAACACGTTCAAGGCAACCGCCAAGCCGGTGCT
>JBBSFP010000273.1:0-4438 GCA_038238625.1 Tepidisphaerales bacterium | reverse complement strand
ATGCCGCCGTATGGCGGACAAGTGGAGGTCGATGATCGCTGGGCAATTGTGGCCTATGTACGAGCGTTGCAGCTTAGCCACAATGCCCCGGGACTATTGGTGCCTGCGGATCAGCGACAAACATTGAAGGTAATGAGCCCGGCCCAAACGCAGCCCGCGACTCTGCCCTCATCGCCATCCGTGGTACCAACTGTTCCTGGAGCACATTAGTAGACGGTGCCTCCAAAAGAGTTCTCAAACAGGAAACTTCCTTGGCTTCTCACGCAGCACACACTGATTCAAACGCCCCCGCCGAGCGCACCATGCTTTCGGGGAAGGGGAGCATGCTGTTCGGCATTGCCAGCGCGCTAGCCGTGATCGGTCTGGGGGCTGCGGTGGGGCTTGGTGCTATGCAGGGCGATCATTTTCGTCGCTTTTTATTTTCGTATCTCACTGGGTATGCGTACTTTCTGAGCATCGCCTTGGGGGCGTTGTTTTTCGTGCTGATTCAACACCTTACAAAGGCTGCATGGAGCGTGACGGTACGCCGGATTGCCGAAGGGTTGACGGCTACCCTGCCATTCCTGGCCTTGTTATCGATTCCGATTATCGCTTCAGTTTGGATGCAGGATGCCTCGCTGTACCGCTGGGCCCTCCCCGAAAATGCAACCGGCGCCGAGCAGAATGAACGCACGGTGGCCCCTGCCGATGCAGGTCGTGCGCCATTAAAATTCGATCGCTCGCATGCGGAGCAGAGTGCCTCGGGTCATGCGGATGGCGAAAGCGCGGGGCCGGAGAAAACCGGTGAAGAAGAATCGTCGACTCCTCCCAGATCCCTTGATGAACTCACGCTGAAAAAGCGTGCGTTCCTGAATCCCACCAGCTTCACGATTGGAGTCGTTGTGTATTTTTTGTCGTGGTGCCTGATGGCCCGCAAATTCCGCCGTGAATCAATTCTGCAGGATGGTGACAGTGACATTATCCACACGCAGCGACTGCAGGTGATCGCCGGACCGTGCGTCGTGCTACTGGGAATCACCCTCACGTTCGCCGCTTTTCACATGTTGATGTCGCTGGATCCGCATTGGTACAGCACGATCTTCGGCGGGTATTACTTCGCTGGCTGCGCAATGTCGGTTTTCGCAGCAATGATTGTCATCACCTTCGCGCTGCAGCATTTCGGGTATCTCGGCCGCAGCGTCACCATCGAGCACTATCACGACCTCGGAAAGTTCCAGTTTGCCTTTGTATTCTTCTGGGGATACATCGCCTTCAGCCAGTTCATGCTGCTTTGGTACGCCAGCATTCCCGAAACGGTGGAATGGCTTCTCCGCCGCGGCGCAACCACGGTCGATAAAGATATGAACGGCTGGACCAATGTCAGTCTCGCGCTTTTAGTCGGTCAACTGTTGATACCATTCGCGGCGTTGATATCACGTCACGTCAAGCGTAAACCGGCGGTATTGATGGTCGGCGCGGTGTGGATTCTGGTGTTCCACTATGTGGACATCTACTGGATCGTCATGCCGGAAATGCGTCAGGGTTTTGGATTCAGTCTTATTGATGTTGCAGCGCTTGTAGGAATCGGCGGTGTGTTCCTGGCAGTGTTTGCCAAGGCCCTTGGTTCACATGCCCTACGCCCGATGGCGGATCCGCGGCTTTCAGAAGGTTTGGCGCTGGTCAACATGTAGGAATTGTTTAGCCTATTATCAGTCGAACTACCGGCAGTCCGGAGCTTTAGCCATGGCCATGAAACAAGCAGTCAACGTCCCATTGGTAGTCACAGTGGGAACGATTTCAGGTCTACTGCTGCTGGTGGTTGCCGTTGGTGTACATGCCTGGTTTGACAGCGAGGAAGCCGCCGAATTGGATCGCAAGTGGGAAATGGCCCCCAACTACGTGCTCCAGAAGATTCACTCTGAAGAAGATAAAAACCTGCATACGACGGCCTGGAGTAATTCAGACAAAACAGTGGCGATTGTCCCGATCGAAATCGCCATGAAGCAGATCGTGACGACCGGTGGCAAACTTCCCAGCACGCAGCCATCGGAGGCTGCCGGTGAGAATCGATAACGAATGTTTACGATGACCAAAAACTTCGCCGCTCTCGCCTTGCTGGTGGGTCTCGTTGGGCACGGCGCGTTGGCTTTTGCCGCCGACATGCCTATGCCAGATGCCTCACCGCAGGGCACTGGGTTTAGTTTCATAACCGGCGATCGCACCCCGGCCGTCACGGAAAAGATCAAAGCCTCCTCCGGCGTGGAGCAAAAACCCGGGGCCCAGGTTCCCTTGGATGCCAGCTTCGTCGATGACCATGGCAATACCATTGCCCTCAACAAGTACTTTCAGGATGGCAAACCGGTCATTCTTCAACTGGGCTATTTCCGCTGCCCCATGCTCTGCGGCGTGGTTTCCCAAAAAGTCGTCGATTCACTTAACCAGATACCTCTGATTCCCGGCAAGGATTTTCATTTCGTCTACATCAGTATCGATCCATCGGAAAGCTGGGAACTGGCGCGCGACAAAAAACAATCGTACCTGAAACAATATTTACACTCCGATACTGGGGCCGATGGCTGGCATCTTTTGACCGGTAGGCGCGAAATAATCGACCGTGTCGCGCAGGCCACCGGTTTTCATTATCTCAAGCAGGGGAACCAGTACGCCCATGCCGGGGTACTGATCATCTGCACACCTGAGGGGCGCGTGGCCCGCTACCTGTCATTGTCGGATAACCAGATGGAACCGGAAACGCTTCGCCTGTCGCTGGTGGAAGCATCAGCGGGCAAGTTGGGCTCCATTGCCGACGTATTCTTTCTCACCTGCTTTCACTATGACGGCAACAGCGGAAAATATTCGTTCTTTGCAATGAACCTCATGCGCATTGGCGGGCTTTTGACGATGTCGATCCTGGGTGTGTTCCTGGTGCGTTCATATTCGCGCGGATCCCGGCCGCATCGCAATGCCAGCCGTTTTGAAGTCGTGAGCCCTGCAGACTCCTCAACCCCCCGGCACCCGGAGAATTAATATTCGATGTTGGCCGAGATATCCAATTCCTTTTGGCTTCCTCCCGAAGCATCAACCGTTGCCGCTGAAAGCGACGGATTGTTTCGCTTCATCATGTATCTGTCCTATTTTTTCTTTTTCCTGATCACCATCCTGCTGGTCTATTTCGTCATAAAGTATCGCCACCGCAAAGGGCAGCCGCACAAGAAATCGACGGCTGGTCACAGCACCACCCTGGAACTGACCTGGACGATCATCCCCACAGTGATCGTGGTGATCATCTACATCTACGGCTTCCGCAGTTATCTTAAGATTTCCGTCGAACCGCCGGACGCGTTGACGATTACGGCCACTGGGCGAATGTGGAACTGGTCGTTCACCTACCCCAATGATCATGTGGACAATGAGTTGCACGTACCATCGGGTAAGCCCGTTCGCGTCTTCCTTAACTCTGCCGACGTGATTCACAGTCTTTATTTCCCGGATTTTCGTGTGAAAAAGGATGTTGTGCCCGGGCGCTTCAATCATCTCTGGTTCCAATCCGACAAACCGGGCGAGTATGATATCTACTGCGCAGGATACTGTGGAGAGAACCATTCCACGATGCGCGCCAAATGCATCGTAGAAGAGAGCCAGGAAAGCTATGACAAATGGCTGGCGAAAGTCTCTGATGACAGCGGCATCCCGCCCGTTGAATTGGGCGAAAAGTTGCGTGTTTCACGTGGCTGTAATGCGTGCCATAGTGTCGATGGCTCCGCTGGCACGGGTCCGACGTGGAAAGACCTCTACGGCTCGGAAGTGCCTCTGCAGGATGGCACCTCGTGCAAGGCCGACGATGAGTACATCAAGGAATCAATTCAATTCCCCCAGGCAAAAATTGTCCGTGGCTTTACCAGCACGCAAATGTCGGCTTTTGATTTGAAACCCGCCCAGATCACCGGATTGATCGCCTACATGAAGAAAAATAGTAAATACGCCCCGCAGGTGCCAACCAGTGGTACCGCGGGAACCACCCAGCCCGGGACCGGCAAAGCGCAGGGTGCCCCGGAAACTAAACCATTGACCACCTTGGACGGAGCCATGCCCACCACCGGGCGCTGAATCCACTGCCTCGCGGGCGTTAAACGCGCGCCTTGATGTTCGCGTTTTGGAGTTTGTACGATGTCCGAGTCAACCACTGACAACTATCTCACCCACGGCCATGGCATCCGCTCTTGGATTTTTACGCTCGACCACAAGCGTATTGGCATCATGTACATGGTGGGTATCCTCACCGCGTTCTTCATCGGGGGTGTTTTTGCCGTGCTGCTGCGTCTTTCGCTATGGAATAACACCAACTCCGCGCACGAACTTTATAATCACTACTTCACGCTGCACGGCACGGTGATGATTTTCCTTTTCATCATTCCCTCAATTCCTGCGATCCTGGGGAATTTCGTCCTTCCGCTGCAGT
>JBBSFP010000272.1:0-4452 GCA_038238625.1 Tepidisphaerales bacterium | reverse complement strand
CCGCCACGGCGACCGTTGCGCGGCAAGAGGTCTTCAATCAGGCCATAACGCTCATCCGTGAGTTCGTAGCGTCGCATCCTTGCAACCTCACTTGAAAAACCTAGTATATACCAGATCGCGGATTCAACAGACAGGCCCTAGTTGGGTAATGTATGCGTGATCAATATTGAAGCCGGTGACTTTCAGCTGCATGTAAAAATTAAAACCAAGCGCATTGTTAACCACGGGAGTGTCGACAGCGACCGCTATATTTTCCACATAAATCAAATGCACATTAACAGTTCGACGTACCTCACTTGCATCCAATTGACCGTTTTGATTCAGATCAAATCCCAATGTCACGGTAAAGTCATATCCGGTGCTCGGCGTCAACGTCACATCCGTCGAGCCGGTGAGGAGGGAGCCCTTGGCCGGTGCGCCGTCGCCGCCTGTGCCTACCACTTTCCAGAGCGCTTGTGCCCGGCTACCGCGGTCGTCGGGAGTGATTGAGCCATCAATTCCAACAGTTGCATCGTGCGTTGTGCGGTTTTCAAACACGTATAAATCGACTGGCTTTTTATCGGGTGCCGAGACCTGATTTCCAGGTTATGCAGTCACAATCAAACCATTCACCCGCGCTACCGTCACAATAACATTAAACTCCGGGGTCTCGTCCATGATCCCGTTATTGTTGGTGTCAAAAGCAGCCGCTAAAGCGTACTCGGTGTCCCCGGGTGTGAGCTGAACGCGAGTCCCAGTTCCAATCTTGAAGATGCCGGCACCTGGCGAAGCACCCGAGCCGGATACCGACCAGACCAAATGCGATCTGATATCCGCATTGTCAAGAGTCACCGTCGGGTTTAACTGAATGATCGCCGGTCCGGTGGCCGGTAATTCGATGAGTAATTTTCCAGAACTGCCGTTTGTGACGGTGACTGAATCGCCAACAACTGTCGGATCGGATACTGTCAGCGAGCTGAATTTGACTGGATGCACATTCACTTTTCGACGGATCTCGCTGTCATCCAATTGGCCATTCTGATTCATATCGATGCCTAAAGCGACGACAAAATCGTTGGTTTTGCCAGGCTGCAGAGTGACATCAGTGGATCCATTCAACAGTGAACCGGTGGCCGGGGTTGCCGACCCACTTCCAGATGTGACACGCCAGAGAGCCTCTGAGCGAGATTCACGGTCATCCGGGGCGATCTCTCCATCGATGCGAATCTGGGCCAGACCTGTAACAGGATCAGTTTCGACATATAAATCCTTGACTTGCGCATCATCTGCCGTGACCGAATTAGACAACGCGCCACCCGTAACGCTCAGCGACCGCACATGGACTACCTTTACATCCACTTGCCGGGTCGTTTCCCCTGCGGCAAGCGCTCCGTCACCATTGACGTCTATGCCGGCTAATACATGAAACAGGTAATTTGGAAAGCTCAAAGGGAGCAATATCGTCGAGGGCCCAGCGGCAAAGTTACCGGCTGCGACCGTGGCCCCATCGGCATCGGTGACTTTGTAAACAGTAAGTGGCAAAGTGCTGTCGGGCTGGGCGGGCGGTAAAACGATCGGCGTCAACTTCAGCGATACCTGCTGATCAGCCGGTTCAATTTCGAGCGTTTGCGTGGTTGTGTCAACGGACTTCGCTGATGCAGATATGGTACCTGCTGACGCGTCAACGTTCAGCGAGGCCAATTGCACCACCCTCACGTTGACTGATCGCTGCCACTCCGCCGACCCATCAAGATACCCGTTGCCATTAAGGTCAAAGCCGAATTGGAGAATGAAGTTGTTGTACAAGCCAGGTCTCAAATGAATTACCTGGTTCGCATCGGTCTGGGCGAGAGTCCCCGAGGCGGTCTGAGATTCCGAAGTGACTTGCGCAGCGATCTCTGTTGAAATCAGCCCATCGGAGCGCAGTGTCCACAGCGCCTCGGCACGACGCGGAGCTTCGTTGGCTGACAGGATGCCATCGACCTTGATGGTGGCATAGCCAGTCGCCGGGTCAAGCACAGCCAGCAGCGGGGCCAGCGTATTGTCCGTCTGGCTAACCTTATTATTATGATTATTGACATCGCTGACGGTGAAGGAATTAGGCTGATTGATGTCGATCAGCGGATGCACCTGAATCTTGGCAAAGCCGTTGAACCCGTTATTGGCCAGAAACAAATTGTAGTTCAAAAAGTCGTTGGTCTCCGATCGAGCCACGCTGAACTGTGGGCTGTTCGAGCCGTTGCCGAAATGATATTGCGTGTGATCGGCAGTGGTGGCGGTGGCGTCGGCAACGATGCCCTTATTGATCGCATCCTCTTCGGAGGTGGCTGCCACGTTGATGAACCCATTACTGTCGGCCGTGAAGGCAGGGTTATCACCAACCGAGCTGGTCAACGGGCCCCCATCGTGATGGTGGTGCTCAGCGCCTTGACCGCGAAGATTCCATCGGAGGAGAGGGTCGCGCTGGCTTGGACGGTGTCGCTGGTGACCGCATCGCTGACATTTATTATAGCAGTTGAGGTGCCCACGGTTGGGCTGGTATACCCGCCGGTGGGGGCGACCGTGAACAGAAGATCGCCGTTGGAATCGGTGCCGTTGGCGGCGAGGGTGCCGGCGGATGTGTCGCCGTTGCCCCATTGGATGGTGGCGGAAAAGTCACCGGCAGCGGCACCCGTGCGCGTGCTGCTGAACGTGGCAACGGGCTGGGTGAAAGATTGGTTGGCCATCACTTCCAAGGTCTGCCCGCTGGCGGCAGCAAGAGTGCCGGAAAGCAACTGCCGAACTTACAACGCCTCGATGGCCGCCTGCCGCAGGCTGATGCGTGCACCCGGGCGACTGCGATTGGCCGAAACTTTGACGTGTGAACGAAGCCCGCTGGATTGACGTGAGCTAAACATGGCTCCCCCTTCCCGGAAAAGTTTTTTGACGATGTTGGATGCCCCGCGGTGATTCTTGAGCGAGGCCGATTGACGTGCGGGTGGTATAGATTATGGGACCTCCGCATGTCAAAAAAAAAACCGGGATTAACGTGATGAACATGGAATGCAAATGGAACCCGAATCTGATGGATTCAAAAAGCGTACAAAGGTGATCGGGCGAAGCGTCACAGAGTGACGCCATGCAGGGGGCAATCGAAACTTCCGGTCCGATTTTCTGGAGCGGCAGCTCCTGCCGCTGGGGTCGGCCTGCCGCGCGGGGTCGAATCACCCGGGCCGGGGGGAAGCGTCACAGAGTGACGCCCTCCAGGACGGGCGACCTCGCGCCGACGCGATCTTCGATCAGCAATCGGCGTAACAGGTGTTCGGCTATGGGGAAAACCGAATCGGATTTGTGATAGTGATAATAAAGATTGGGTGTGCCGTTGGCTTCGATGATGGCACCACCGGATTCTTCCAGGGGCACTCCCGGATCGCGCGTGATGATATCCAGCCCTACAAACCGCGCTCCCATGGCCTTTACAGCCCGGCGGCCGGCCTCAATAACGGCAGTGCAAAGCCGGGGCGTCGCAGTGGTGTTGTCAGAACCGCTGTTTTCATTGATGACAGTTTTGAGTCGCACCGATTGCCCGGGGGGGGGCACGCTGGTTAGTGCCATGCCGTGGGCCGCCAGCGTACGCTGCATATCCAGGTCAATGGCGATCAACACCTGCGACAATCCGGAACCGGCCTTGAGCCGTTCGTCGTTGGCGGCATGCACCAATTGCCGCACCGTGCTTTTTCCATCCCCGGTCACGGTGATATATCGGCGAACGAATGAATCGAGCAGTTCGCCATCCAGATAGAGCAGGCGATAATTGTCCCCTTCAAGCTGCTCTTCAATCAGGAGGGTATCGGCATAACACGCGGCCGCCGCCGCAGCACGCGACAGGTGTGATGCCTTTTGAATCCCGGTGGTGACTCCGCGCCCGCCCCCTGTGCCACCGGCGGGCTTTACCACGCAGGCGCGGTCGGCGGATTGTAGAAACGCCAGCGCCGGCTGCATCTTCTTCATTGAAAATTGCGCATACGCAGGCATGGGCAGGCTGTGCGACTCGAGAATTTCGTGAGTCAATATCTTGTCATGCAGGATGCGAAGCGTCACGGGATCATCGATCCCGGAAACGTTTTCAAACACCCGTGTGGAAATTCCATCCAGCGTGATCTCGGCGAATTCGTCGTTGAGCTGCCGATGGGTTGCACCGATTTTCTCGGCAGCCTCTTTCCAAACCCGACGATAGAAAGCCTCATGGTGTTTACCGGATGCGCGGCGACGCGGGTCGCGAAAGCGCATGAACGCACGCCCCATCGCCATTACATATAGCCCCGATAGGGTTAGACGGCTGGTCCAGATTCGGCTCATGCAATATCCAAGTGGCTTGCTCAGCTATCAAAAAGGCTGGCGGAAGCGCCCGAAAATTTCGTAGGAAAAAAACACCCAGATGCGGCTTGCCCAGTTCGCCGCCAGTCACCCACAGTGCGACGAGTATGCGACCTT
>JBBSFP010000271.1:0-4461 GCA_038238625.1 Tepidisphaerales bacterium | reverse complement strand
GATTTGCTGAATCGCCATCAAGCGGAGAATCAGCGTGATCTCGAATTCTTATCCACGCCTTTACACCCCGTATAACTCCGCCGCCTTTTCGCGCAGGTGATTCAATAACGGCTCAGCCGACAGTGAAGCTCCCGTTACTTTTTGCACCAGTTGTGAAGCCGAAAAGCGCTTGCCCTGGCTGTGGATGTTTCGGCGAAGCCAATCCAGCAGCGGCTTGAATTCACCGCGGGCAAACTGCTGGTCCAGTCCGCCCAAATCCTGATCCGCCTTTTCATAAAACTGTGCCGCGTACAAGTTCCCCAGCGTGTAAGTCGGAAAGTAACCAATCGCTCCACCCGACCAATGGATGTCCTGCAGGCATCCGCGCGCATCATCGGGCGGGGTGATCCCCAGATAGTCGCGCATGCGCTCGTTCCACGCGGCTGGTACATCGGACACAGAAAGCTCACCCGTCATCAATGCCTGCTCCAGCTCAAATCGCAGCAGGATGTGCAGATTGTAAGTCGCTTCATCTGATTCCGTCCGAATCAGGCTCGGCCGCACATCATTCACGGCGAAAACCCATTGCTCTTCACTTACGCCAGCCAGCGCTTCGGGAAAAGCTGCCCGTGCCTTGGGTAAAAAGAATTTCCAGAATGCTTTTCCACGTCCCACAAAGTTTTCCCACAGCCGTGACTGCGACTCATGGATCCCAAGAGATATCGCTTCGCCCAGCGGTGTGAAGGCATGTTCCGCAGGCAACCCCTGGCTGTACAACGCGTGCCCGGTCTCATGCAGCACGCCGAAAAATGCATCCCCAAAATAACGCTCGTCGTAGCGCGTCGTCATGCGCGTGTCGCCCGGCCCGATGCCAGAACAAAATGGATGCAACGAAACATCCAGACGGCCGGCGCAGAAATCAAACCCAACCGCTTCCGCTGTCTGGCGCGCCAGTTTTTCCTGGGCAGCCGCCGGAAAATGACGCTCCAGGATCTCCAACGGTGCCTGGCGTCCTGATTGCCCGATACGCCCT
This sequence comes from Tepidisphaerales bacterium, assembly GCA_038238625.1. GTDB lineage: Bacteria > Planctomycetota > Phycisphaerae > Tepidisphaerales > Tepidisphaeraceae > JBBSFP01. The sequence goes on along the minus strand of JBBSFP010000271.1, from coordinate 3,449 downwards.
ACAAGGTCCACCAGCGGCCCGCGTAACGATTGGAACACAGTCCGCAGATGCTCGGTGGTTTCATCCGGCTCGAACGGATCCAGCAGCGCATCGTAGATGTGTTTTTGATACCCGACGCACTCCGCTTCTTGTTTTTTCAAATCGACGATTTTCTGCAACCACGGCGCGAACGATGCAAAATCAGATTTCTGCCTCGCCTCGGCCCACGCTTGTTGCGCCATCACTGCCGTGCGGGTCAGCGCTTGCACCAGCGCTGCAGGCAGCTTTCTTTCGCGGTCAAACGATCGCTGCGTCTCACGCACATTAACGGCGATATCCCCATGGGGATCCTGCACCGGCGCTTCAGAGGCCGCCCCTGCCAGCAGGTCGGCCATCTTCCCCGAGGTAAAGCGTTCGTGAATGATCCCCGCCAGCATCGCCGACTGCTCGGCGCGAAGCTCCGCCCCGCGCTCTGGCATCTGGGTTCTCTCATCCCAGCCGAGAACCGATCCAACGGAGCCCAGCACACCAAGGGTTTTCAATTCCGTCAGGAGATGCTCATAAGAATTCATGAGCCGATTCTACGCGACGATGGTTTGATCGTAATAGGTGATACGCGTGCCGGCCCCATCGAATTTGAAGGGCAGGCGATAAAGATCATGCAATGCGCTGGCCACCGCATCCTGATTCTGCGGCTCTACAAACAGCAACAGAAATCCCCCACCCCCGGCACCTAGAAGTTTCCCGCCGATGGCACCCGCAGCCCGCGCTTTTTCGTACCACGCATCGATGGCAGAATCGCTGATTTCCGATGTGATACTTCGCTTCAGCAGCCAAGCTTCATGCAGCAGGTTCCCAAATTGATGTAAGTTGCGCCCGCTCGATAAAATTTCGCGCATGGGAGCCACCTGACTCTTCATCGCTCGCAGCACATCCATCTTTGCAACGGTCGACCGCTCCTGTGCCTGCAAAACCACCGAGGCATCGCGCTTCAGAGCCGTGTAAAAAAGCATCAGATGATTTTCCAGCGCCGATTTCACTTCAGGGCGATAGAAAACCGGTTCAACCTTCACCGATTCATCCGCATTGAATGTGAACACATTAAAGCTGCCGTACGAAGAGGCATAATGATCCTGTTTACCCATCACGCGGCCCAGGCGGTCCACTTCAATCTTGCTGGCGACCGTGGCAATGGTGGCTTTGGTCACATGCGTGCCGGCCAACGCACTCAGGGCATGCACCAACCCCACCGCAAAAGCACTGCTTGACCCCAGCCCGGTATACGCGGGGATATCCGCGCAGGTCATGATCTCCAGCGGGAAATCAATGTTATAGAGCTTGAGTGCTTCACGGACGATCGGGTGTTCGATCTCATCAATGGTTTTAGCGAATTCGGTCTTGGAATAGTTGATTCGGTACTTAAATTCCACCAGGCCGATCTGACGGCGGAGAATCACGTACAGGTATTTGTCAATCGTGGTGCTGAGCACTTGCCCGGGCTCGTTTTGATAGAAGGCGCGCAGGTCCGTGCCGCCCCCGACGAAGCTGATGCGAAACGGCGTTCGCGAAATGATCATGAAGACCTCTTGGAGCCGACTGCGTTTTCAATATCGGCAAAGTGCTGCAGAATCCAGGGAACCGCAGCGCTGATATCCGGTGCACTATGGTGCGGGGGCAACGGTTCGGCAAGAACCGGATGATCGCCCGGCTCACCCACCAGCAGGCTGGCGCAGGTCGCATGATGCGCCGCCAGCACGTCGCGCGGATCGTCGCCGATGTACAACGTATTTGCCAACCAGAACCGATGCCGCGCGCTGGCCTGAAAGAAAAGGCCTGGCAATGGCTTTCGGCAACCGCAATGGTCCAGCCAGTGGTGCGGGCAAACGAAAACGTCGCGCACCTTGATTCCGCGCGCCCAAAGGGCATCAACCATCCAGCGATGCAGCTTGTCCACTTGCTCCGCGGTGATGATGCCGCGCCCGATCCCGGCCTGGTTAGAAAGAACAATGAATTCGAATCCAGATTTTGCCAAATGTTGCAGCCCCGAGATGTTGGCTTCAATCCAGGCGAATTCTTCGGGCGTGGCGACATATTCCCCGCGCGGGGCTTTGCGATTCAGAACGCCATCACGATCGAGCAGAATCACCCGGCGGGGGCGAAGGATTTCTTCGGTTTCCGCAAGCCGGGTCAGATCAGAAATTGAGCAATAATCGCACCCGGGGCTATACCCCGCCAAGGCATGGCGCTGCGCGAGCTGTTCGATTACCCGCGCAAAACTCCCCGCACCCGGATTCAACTTCAGCAGCGAATCGCGATCGGCGATCATGTACCCAATCTCGACATAATCCAGCCCAGGCGCAGTCCGCTTAGGGTCGTAAAGTTCAATTTTACCTGATGTGGCCAGCCGAATGTTCCCGCCCGGCTTGTGCGCCAGTGTGACGGTAAGAGCCGCGCCAGCGGCGCGATGACATTCCCACAGCGGTTGCAACCGGAAGGGTGCTAGGTTGTCGCCATAGAGCAGGGCAAAGCGCTCGTCCAACAGCAGCGCAGCTTCAGCCAGTCGGCGTCCGGTTTCCCACTCATCGGGTCCATGGCTGTATTGAAGCCGGAGCCCTAACCAGTGGCCATCGCCAAAATGCTGCGCGATTTGGTCGCCACGGTAGCCGGTAAGGAGGATGACAGAACAGAAGTTCTCATCTTTTAATTGTTTCAGAATATATTGAAGAAATGGAAGTCCGAGCACTGGAGCCATGGGCTTGGGCAATTGATCGGTGAGCGGCCGCAGCCGTTCACCACGGCCGCCACAGAGAATGACGGCTTGGGTAGGTGTATTCACGTCAGCTTCCCGGCTTCGACGGTATGGGCGATGCCTTCCTGCAAGGTGTAACGCGGGCGCCAACGGGTGTTTTGCTTGATCCGGGTGAGATCCGCCCAAAAACCATCTTCGGTGGAGATTTTGGGATAGACCGGGGGAAGATTCATGGCATTGGCAATCTCGTTGACAACGTCCGCCACGCTGGTGGGCTGGCCAGATCCGATGTTATAGATGCCGGGCGGCGCGTCTCCGGTTGCGAGTTCTGCCAGGCCCGTGGCGACGTCATCGACATAAACAAAATCATGCACCGCATCAGGCGTGCGCACGTTGGGTTTCTGCCCTGATTTCAGCGCGGTCATACACGAGGGCACGAGCGAGACGAGGCGCTGACCGGGTCCGTAAACGTAGAACGGGCGTGCCCACAAAAATGAACTACCCCCATCGGCGAAGATCGACGATGCAACGATGCGCAGGGCCGATTTGAATGCGGCATGGGCATGTAGCCGTTGCGGTGATTGGTCTTCGGTCACGCACCCTTTGAGATTTCCATACTCTGAACAACTTCCGCAGATCACCACCCTCGGGCATCGAATGTCGCGTAATACCTCCAGGAATCGCAGCCCCGAATCAAAGTTTTTCCGATTGATAGCATATG
>JBBSFP010000270.1:0-4464 GCA_038238625.1 Tepidisphaerales bacterium | reverse complement strand
GGCGTCATCGATCGCACCACCAGCTACTGGCGGCTATGGATCGGCGGCACCAGCATCAACTTCGGGAACCTGCCGCCCAAGGTGGTGGATCTTTTCAAGCGCAGCCTGCTGGTGGTGCGCACGCAGATTGACAACAACGGCGCAATCATCGCCGCCAATGATTCTGACATCATGCAGTTTTCGCGCGATACGTATTCTTACATGTGGCCGCGCGATGGGGCGCTGGTTGCCAACTCGCTGGACATGGCCGGTTTCCCCGACCTGGCGCGCTGGTTCTATAGTTTTTGCAAAGACGTGATCACTGATGATGGCTACTTCCATCACAAGTACAACCCCGATGGTTCCCCGGCCTCCAGTTGGCACCCATGGGTGCTCAAGGGAAACCGCGTGCTTCCTATTCAGGAAGATGAAACGGCTTTGGTGGTGTGGTCACTCTGGCGGCATTATTACCGCTATCGCGACATTGAATTCGTCCGCCCGCTCTGGGTTGATCTGGTGCAGAAAGCCGCCGATTTCATGGTCCGCTACCGAGATCCGGTGACCGGTTTGCCCATGCCCAGCTACGACCTTTGGGAAGAGCGGTGGGGCATCCACGCCTTTACGGTGGCGTCGGTTTATGGCGGGCTGAAGGCCGCGCGCAATTTCGCCGTCTGCTTTGGTGATCGGGTGAAGGCCGACATCTACAACCGCGCTGCCGACGAGATTAAGGCCGCCTGTGCCAGGCATTTGTACAACGAGCGCCTGGGCCGCTTTGTGCGCCGGCTGGTGCCGCTTGATAATGCGCTGCAAACCCCCGACGGCAAGACCGAAGACTATTTCGAGATCGACGAAGTGATTGATGCATCGCTCTATGCCATCTTCAAGTTCCACCTTTTTGAAGCGGATGATCCACGCGTGGTCGCCACCATGAAAGCGGTGGAAGAAAAACTGTGGGTCAAGACCCGCGTGGGGGGCGTCGCTCGGTATGAGAACGATTACTACCACCGTATTTCCAACGACATCGCCGCCGTGCCCGGAAACCCCTGGTTCATCTGCACACTCTGGCTGGCGGATTATTTCATCACCCGCGCCAAGACTTCCGCAGACCTGAAAATGGCCCTCCCCATCTTCGAATGGACCGCCAGCCACGCCCTGGAAAGTGGCGTGCTCGCCGAGCAGGTGAATCCCTACACCAACGCGCCGCTGAGCGTCAGCCCGCTCACCTGGTCGCACGCCACGGTGATTGGCACCGTGATCAAATACCTCGAAAAACTTGAGCAATTGCAGCATTGCCCGACCTGCAATCAGCCGGTCTTCCACCTGCGCCGCACCGGCATGGTGGAGGTCAAGGCCCAGGCGTATTTTGATCGGCTGGAGGCTCACTTTGAATCGCACGACGGCCGTGAAACCGCCGCCGCCATCGGTAGATTCATCAAGGAAGATCCCCGCACGCAGAAGGAAGCGAAGGTCACCCTCGCCATCGACATCCGCGATTGCATCGGGTGTGAAGTGTGCGTTGCCCACTGCGACCAGGGCGTGCTCAAAATGGTGGATGGCAAGGCGCTGATCGATCTGCGACAGCTCAACCACTGCGATCTGGAAGGGCAATGTGTGGAGGTGTGCCCCACCGATGTAGTCACGCTGCTGGTGCAACCCACCGATCCCAGCGCCAGCCAGATTTAGCGCGCTTCCGTCCGGGGCGCTGCGCAACTCCCGTTGCGATTTGAACCGTGGATGTTTTAGTGCACGGGTTTGTTTAAGGTACACTTGCTGGCATGCCCGAGACGAGCTACATCCGCTGTCCCCACTGCGGGCAAAAATACAACGTCACGCCAGAAAAGCGCGCCAAGTACGCCGGCAAAACCATTCCCTGTAAAAAATGCGGGCAGACGTTCGTGGTTTCTCCGTTCGAGCCCGATGCAGCAACGGCTGATGCCAAAACCGGTGATGCCGGGTTGGCTGATGCCAGTTTGGGCGATGCCAGTGGCGGCGATGCCCGTTCCGCCGATACCGTAGTCAAAAGCTACCCGGCTGCCGTGCCCACGCCCCCGCTTTCCCCCCCGCCTTCCCCGCTGTTGCGGAAACATCCATCGGATGGTCCCCGCAAGCCCGCCATGGGAAGCCGCCGCCCACCCGGCTCGGTGGTGGATGAAGAAATCCCCGAATACAAGCCGCAACCGCTCTGGCAACAGGAAGCCGCGCAGGGCGGATCCGCTGAGGATGCCGCCGAAACGGTGGGTTTCAAAAAACCTCTCTTCGACGATGCCGAGCATCCACCCGAAACCACCGCCCCCACCGCCGCCGCGCCCGGTAGCGCCGCCCCGCCAGGCACCGGGGCCGCGCCGCCCACCAGCCGCGCCCAGCAGCCGGCCAATCGCATGGCGCAGCTCAGCGTCGTCCTGGGGGCCTTATTTTTCTTCCCACTTTTCTCCCTGGCGGCCGTGGTTCTCGGCTGGATCGGTTTCAAAGAAGCACGGCGGCGGGGCGCTGGCAATCGCAGCGTGCTGGTCGCACAGATCGGCTTGAGCCTTGGCCTGCTTGGCCTGCTGGCCAGCCCCTTCACCCTCTACTGGCTTCACACTAAATACCATGCCCATCGCATGCAGGTGCTGGATCTCGCCTGCCAGCAGAATCTCAAGCAAATTTCACAGGGCCTCAGCGCCTACGCAAAAAAGCACGATGGGCATTTCCCCGCATCCTTCACCGATGCGCTGATGGATAAATCGCTGGACCCAAAGTATCTCTGCTGCCCCGGCACCTCTGCCACGCCCATGCAGGTGACCGATCGTGCAGCAGTGGATCGTCTCATTTTCGACCTCCATCATTGCTCCTACGCATACATTGGGCAGGGCCTGACACTGACCACCGCCGCCAGACAGCCCGTGGTGATGGAGTTCGAAAATCGCCACGGCCCCGCCGCCGCCGTGCGCGGGGATGAGTCGGTTTACCACGTCACCGCGGGCCAGATGCGTGCCATGCTAGCCCCGCAAGACCCGCCCCCCCCCGAGACCGTGGTGACTCCGCCGCCATCCGTGCCGGCCAATGCTGAAAATTGAGGCGTTGAAAAAAAGGGGTTGCGAAAAAAAACCACAAAAAAGGGGCATCAAGTGATGTCCCGGTTTCACTTTCAGCAGGGGTGAGCGCTGACCCATTCCGCCCAATCATTCGCTTCCACTCGACCACGAAAATGGATAAGCTTTTGCCATCGGAGCGGCACAATCCACGCTGGCCTCCAACTATCCGCAGGCAAAATCATGGGTGTTATCCACGCCAACTTCGAGAACGGGGTCTTCAAGCCCACCGAACCGGTCGCGCTTCCCGAGCACTCGCGCGGGGAGGTGCATATCCCTTCTCCGGCAACCTCCGAACGCGAACTCGCAAACGCGAGCCTCTTTGATATCCTCTCCCGGACCTACGACACTGGCCAGACGGCCGCCGCGGCACGGCACAATGAGCATCAGCAGGTACCAAACTACCTGCCATGCGCATTCCTCTTTTCTGTCTCCCGAATTAGAGCGTTCAAATCATCGGCGACCATCCAGTCGTCGGTGCTCGACCGCAGTTTGACCAACTCCTTAAGCTGATCAGCGGTGATCGCCATCGGTCCATTGCCCATTGCGTGCAGTGCGCTTGCCCCCCATTGCCTGATGATCTGATTGTCCCCATGGCCTACCAGATTGGAATAAAAGCTAAAATGCTCTGCTTCATCCACGGCACTAACTACATCTTTTGGATAACTAAACTCCAAGACGTTTTCATCTGACAGCCCCCAAAACATATTTCTAACAACAATTCGCTCCACAGCCAGCTGTTCCGCTGCCGAAAAACGATCAGCGCGACGGAATACCATCGAAATTGCGTGGAAATCATCAGCGTCCAACGCGTGCTGAGCAATATCTTTGAGCGTCTCCAGATGCAATGCAGAGGATGCCCAAATGTTCGGATCCCATTGAACCAGCAGATAATCCATGATGGCGCGCGTGGCCGATTTAACGGACGAGTCGGTGACAATGTCATGGGCGATTTTGTAGCCGGCTACCGGGCCGCATCGATCGAGAAGACGGCCAACGAATTCAATTGCGTAAAGATCGTCGGATTTCAGGGCTTTGAGAAGCAAGTTGACTCTGTCCTGTTCATGCGAAGCGCGTCGCAGATTTTCGATCAGAGCGACCAATCGGACGGATGCATTGACTTGCTCTCGCGATTGTACTCCGTTGCACCCCAAAAATGGCTGAGAATACCGCCCCAACACGTGCCATTTGTACCGTAAATTGCCGGTTAAAGTGACTTGCGGGTTCACGGCCTCACGCTGCAGTTCCCATATTCCCGTTTGCCCCACAATTGGAAAAAACATGGACTCCGTGGGTCCCGCCGATGCGCGCGATCCACCCACTAACAGTGGGTTAGGTTCCCAGGATACATGGGCGACGAAGGTATCGCCGGTCTTCACGCCTTCACCGCAGAACCTGCGTTTGACAGCGCCTT
>JBBSFP010000269.1:0-4464 GCA_038238625.1 Tepidisphaerales bacterium | reverse complement strand
CAATCTTGTGGTTAAAATCGCGCAGCCCCGCGACAACTTTCGCTTCATATCCACCATGCAACATGCTGCGATGACGCAGGTCCAGCCACAAGACGAAGAGCAACGCCGCCAGCACCATCACCAGGCAGATGACCGCGTAGCGCCATGCCGCCGGCCGCGGCACCGGGGCACAGGTGTCAATCTTACCGAATGCCGGGCCGAGGGCGCGGCGTCGGCGCCACGCCATCAACAGCGCCATCGCGCAGGCGATCAGCAGGGCGGCAGCGAGGATCCAGAACGTCGGCCGCATGGTTGCCGCCAGCGTCATTCCCCCCAGCAGCACGGCGGCCATCGCGCCCATTCGCCACCCGCCCCGCGCCCGCAGGAACATTTCATATCCCAGCAATGTCAGCAATAATCCCAGCAAAAACGGAATGTCGGTCAGCAGCTCGTTGGCATATTGCAGGAAGCGGCCGTTGGTCCCCATCCCCACCACCACGCAGACCCCCAGCCATTGCGGCAGGCAGAAGCGCAGCACCCGATAGGCCAATGCCAGGCAGGCGATGGCTGCGGCCATCATCCCGATCAGGGGCGGAAGCGGGCTGCGCCCAAAGCATTTCTCCACCAGCGCGAGGTAGACCGGCAATCCGGGGTAACGCGTGTCCTGCTGATCGATATAGCCCGAAGTATCGGACAGTGAGTCGCGAAAAAAATAGTGGTTCTTTTCAGCCAGTTGATGGCCCAGCTCGCGATAGTCGGCACTATCAGGCCCCACCTGCCATTGCCCATTGAACGAGAGGACAAGCACGAAGCCCACGAGCGTGAAAAATAAATAGCGCCAGCGGACAATGAGGCGTTGCAGGTAAAGCAGGTCGCCATCAATTCGGTTCGGGTGATCGCTGTTGGCCGGGGCCGGGATCATCTGTTGCGGAGTATACAGCCAAGCACCCCATTTGGGCCGGGACACGCTTCATCGATCGGGCTGAAAATTCGGCGTGGCCGGGAGCGTGACCGGAACAGTTGCCGGCAAGCTGCCCGGCAAGCGCATCAGGCTTGTCACCTCACGATCGCGCAGATGCCCCTCCACGATCTTTGTATAACGCTCCACCGGCCCGATGGGCGTGTATCCATACCGGGCGCAAAACTCATCGGTATTGCCATTGACCAGCAAAATCAGGTCATGCGTCTGCCAGGGGGGGGGGTCGTCAAAACAATCAAACGCAGTCATGCGCGCATCCGTACCCAGCCGCGCCGCCCACACCACACCCGGCTGCGGCAAATAAAAGGCAATCTCACCGGCATCCTCATAAGTATTGCAGACGATCGCCTGCTGCCCGGCGGTGCGGCTGGCAATAAACTGACCCAGCGAACGCCATTCATAAAAATCCACCATTTTCCGCGGTAATTCGAAGGGTTTTTTCGGATTCAGCGCCAGCGCGGTCTGCCGAATCAGCGGGGGGAAATAAAACACCACCGTGACCAGCACCGCCATGGCACATCCGATGGCGATCCAGATTTGCCCCCCGCGCCGTTTGCGCTCGCCCTGCTGCAATACAAACGCAACGATCAGCAGCGACATCGGCAGGTACGCAAATGCCGGCCAGTTGGCTTCGCCGCGGCTGCGCAGGGCCACCAATAAAAAGAAGACCGGTGGAAGCGCCGCTGCGATGATCAGCATGCGCCACGCCAGGTCTTGTGTTCTCCATTGCCGAAAATAATGCACCAGCGCCATGATCCCCAGTAACCACAGGATGGGCGTCAATGGCATCAATTGTCCGCCCACATATTCGCCCAGATTTTTAAGATAATCGGCGGGCATGGTGTTAAGCCCATGATTGAGCTGAAAGGCAAACGACGCCCAGTGATGCTGGGCGTTCCAGTAGATCACCGGCGAGAAGATCAGCAGCGCCACCACGCCCGCCAGGTAAATGCCGGGCTTTTGATACTGCCTGCGACCGGCGGGGCTCGTTAAGAAAACCAGGCATACTCCCAGCGGCAAAAGGATGGAGGTGTATTTGGCCAGGAGCGCCAGGCCGCAAAACATCCCGAAGAAAAACCAGAGGTTCGCCTGCGCTCGGCCGGTGATAATCTCACCCTTGGCTTCGGCATCGAACAGACGCGCCAGTCGCACCGCGCACACCAGCGCGGCAAGCGAGAAAAACGCCGCCGGGGTGTCGGGGGTTGCCAGCAAACCCAGCGCTGCGGTGTAGGGGCTGGTCGCCAAGATCGCCAGCAGCAGCCCCACAGCCCGCATGTTCTGCGTCAGAAGAAAACAGAGGCGCAGCAGCATCGCAATGATGCCCAGCGACATCAGCACCATGATCGCGCGCACGCCAAATTCGCTTTTGCCTAAAACGCTGGTCGACAGGCGAATGAGCCACGCCACCATGGGCGGATGATCGAGGTAACCGATGTTCAGGTGTTGACCCAGCAGCCAGTAGAACGCTTCATCGGGTGCCAACTCGCGCAGCCGAGCCATGGCAAACCGCACAAATGCCAGCGCCGCAATCACCAGGTAGAGCATGCGCAGCGGATCGGCAGGTCGGCCAATCGGTACGGATGAAAGGGGCAGCGGGCGCGACATGCGTGGATTGGGTGACATGGGTGGCCGGCCTGGCATGGGATCGTTACTGCCGTTGCAGTTTCACCAGAAAAATTCCCGTGAGAATCGCAACGATCACGTTTCCCGCCCAGATGAAACTCAAGCCCATCGCGATTGATCCCGTGGCCCGCGCGCACACCTGCTGCCCGGTGACAACCAGCGCGATGCACAACATCGCCGGGATGAAACTGACCGCAAAGGCGCTCAGAAAGTTACCGCTGCGAAACATCATCCCCAGCCCGCAGCCGATCATCACCAGCGTCAGGCAACTGACCGACAGCGCCGCACGCCCGTGAATTTCCCCAGTGATTTTCGATAACACCCGGTGCTCATCTTTCTGTAGCGCATCACGCTGCGTTGAAGATGACCAGGGGTATTTGTTGTCCCGAAAGTGCTCAATCCGATGCGCGCGCATCGCCGACAGGTCGGCAGGCATCGGCAAGTTGATCTCGCGCTGCCACTGCCGCAGGGAAACGCTCTGGCGATCATTCACCGGGTCGCGGGTCTGCACGTCATACCCTTCGAGCGTGATGACCAGCCGAGGGTTGTCCTTCAACGTTTTATCCGCCGCCAGCACATCCGGCTGCAGGAATTCCGGCTCGATGTTCACCCGAATTTCACGCGCCAGTTGCACCACGCTGTCGCCGTCGCGCGTGCGCCGCTCGAGCTTCACCTGCCGCTCGTCGGGCGCGCCCGCTGACTGCAGCACCAGCACATTATCCCGGTTGGTCCCGGCGGGCTGGTTGCTTCTATGCAGCACATACAATTCCCCATCCGGGGCTTCAAACTGAAATTCCCCCTGCTTATTCAGCGCGGTCATCATGCCGGTCAGATAGGTCAGCCGCTGCTCGTCGCAAATAAGCCTGTGTACTTCATCGATCAGTCGCTGGCTGTTCTCAGGCGCGTTGTAGAGATTCTTAAGTTCTTCAATGGTCATGAATTTGGTGTCTTCACGAATCGGGCTGTTAATTTTCACCGGCGCAAACTCCGCCACGGCCGTTCCCACCTGGCTTGATCCGTTCAGTTCGCGCATGAATCGGGTGCCGTTTTCCACCACCGCGCTGAATTGCACGAACGGCCCCATCGGCCGCAGGATGATGTCGGCCTGCGATCCCATCATGTAAGTCGCTGGCACCTTCAGCTTGCGGGTTGGGTCTTCCGGGTCGTCCACTTGCGAATAGTTGATGATGATGGGTGCGATCAGCTTGACGCGCTGCTCGCCGGGTTGATGCGCATCGGGGGGTAACACCTCAGCGCTCTGGGCGAAGACGTTGAAGGTATCAAACTCCAGCTCGTGATTGCGCGCGATCTTGTTTTCGATGAGCTGGGCAAGGTTGGAGTAAACCACCTGTTCCACTTTCAGCGTGAAGCGCGGCACGATGAAGCACAGCGAAACCAGGCTCACGATCGCCACCAGCAGCCCCAACACCAGCGCCGGCATGGTCAACGACAGGTAGCTGATGCCAGTGGCACGGCAGGCCGTTAGCTCGTTATCCGCCCCGAGCCGCCCATAAACCATGGACGTGGCAAACAGCGCCGCCACCGGGAACGAATAGGTCGTCATCGCCGGAGTGAAAAAGGTGAGCATTTTGCCCACTTGCCCGGCATCCAGCCCATGCTCGGTCAGCGGCCGCAGCAGCCCGCCAAAGCTCATGATCCCCGCCAGCGTTCCCGCCGCCAGGAAAAAAATCCGCAGCAAATCCCGAAAGACATACCAAAAAAGCGTCTGGCTCATGCGCAGGGCACTTTAACGCCGCACCGCATAAAGCTCCAACCGGCTGACCCAGCTTAGCGACCCAGCGTGGAGTCGCCCACGAGGCTCAGGCTCCAAGTCTGGCTGTCGCCATTCGTTTTCTTCCAGTTGGTTAAGCGGTCCTTGTCAT
>JBBSFP010000268.1:0-4474 GCA_038238625.1 Tepidisphaerales bacterium | reverse complement strand
TTCATGATGTTCCCCTTGTGCACCAGCGTGATGCTTTTGCGTTTTTGCTTGATGGCAAATTCGATGGCGGAATAGATGAGGCGCTGGCTGCCCATTTTACTCACCGGCTTGATCCCGACGCCCACTTCGACCGGCAGCTCTGGCGAACCTGAAGGCATCGCCGCGCGGGCGAACTCGGTGGTTTTGGCCCCGGTGCCGAACCGGATTTTTCCGAACGATTTCGCATCACTTTGCTGCAAAAAATCGAGAATTTTTTGGGCTTCGGGCGTACCGGCGGCATATTCGATGCCCGCGTAGATGTCTTCGGTATTTTCGCGAAAGATGACCATGTCGACCTTTTCCGGATGTTTCACCGGCGAAGGGACGCCTTTGAAATAGCGTACCGGGCGCAGGCAGACGTATAGATCGAGCATCTGTCGCAGCGCGACGTTCAGCGAACGGATGCCCCCCCCCACTGGCGTGGTCAGCGGGCCCTTGATGCCCACCAGGTATTGGTTGAACGCAGCCACGGTTTCATCGGGGAGCCAGCTGTTAAGCTGCTTGAACGATTTTTCGCCGGCCAGCACTTCCATCCAGGCGATTTGGCGTTTACCGCGGTAGGCTTTGTTCACAGCCGCATCAAATACGCGCACGCTGGCGCGCCAGATATCCGCCCCGGTGCCATCGCCTTCAATAAACGGGATTACGGGCCGATCCGGCACATTCAGCTTGCCGTGGGTGATGGAAATCGTCTGCCCACCGACGGGTGGAACGGCGTGTGGCGCTTGCGGCATGGGGTGGTCCTTGTAGATTCGATGTGTGGCCAAAAAACAACGTCTAAGTGAGAGCCAAAACCTATGCGCCACCCCGTTTGCTGTCAATTGCGCAGCCGCACTTTGGCACTTGGAAAAGGTGCCGTTTTGAACCGTGCCTGGTGTCCGCTAAAATGGGTATCGCAGGGCTTTTTCCATGGACATTGAAACCATTCCCCGAGCCATTGAAATCGTTGGGGGGTTCCCGCGCGCCGACTGGGCAATTATCGCTGCCCAGGTGGAAAAGGAAATAATTCAGCGAACCGGCGGACGCGCCGGACCGGTCTCTGAGCGCGATTTCATCACCTCCACCGTCGATTGCCAACGCCAGTGGATGCGCCGGATGCAGCGGCACCTGGGGGGTGAATATCGGGTGCACGAGTTTCAGGGGGTGCTGTATCTAACCGAACAGCCTGAGCGCGAGGCCAGCCAGTTGGCGGAGTTTATTGAGCACGGGTTGATGATCATCGACGATTGCCTGGAGGCTGCCAGCGCTAAAAAACGATTTGGTAAACTGCTGACGATCGGCTTCACCGATGACGATGACTACGCCGATTACATTGGTCACACCTATCCTGATCGCTCGCACACGATGAAGAACGCAACCCGCATGGCGGGGGCAAGCTGGGGTCAGATGCGACAGGGGCGGGACTTACGCGGGCTGGCAGGAACGCAACTGATCATCGAGCAGCCTAAGCGCCGCGAACTGCGCGCTATTGCCCACGAGCTTTCGCATATTGGGCTGGAGCACCTGTCGCTGCCCGCATGGCTCAGCGAAGGGACGGCTGAGGTATTGCTCCGGATGGTCATGGTGGAGCCGCCGCTGAAGCTCACGCCAGCATCGTGGGGTCAGCACCAGTCCTATTGGAACTATCGCGGGCTGGGTGAATTCTGGAAAGGAGATTGGGTAGACCACCCCGGTGAAGAGACGCGGCTCAGCAGCGAGCTGGCGGAGTTGATCGTCCGCGCGATGAATAAAACCGATGAATCGCGGTTCAACTATTTCCTTTTGAACGCTCAACCTGCAGATGTCGGACGAGGGGCGGCCGAAAAATGGCTGGGAAACCCGCTCAACCACTTTGCGGGGATGGTGCTGGGGGAAGGCCCCTGGGCGGATAAAAGCTGACCGATGCTCAGCGGGTTTTTTCTCGTCCGCCGGCCTCCGCATCGATGGCATGTTCGATCGCAAAACGCAGCAGTGCCGCGGCGCTTTGCAGGCCCAGCTTCGCTTTCAGATGTTCACGGTGAGATTCCACGGTTTTGGTGCTCACGTCCAGGGCCTCGGCAATTTGCCTGGTGGTGCGGCCCAGCCCGATGAGTTGAAACACCTGCATTTCACGATCGCTGAGCTGCCCGACCGGTGTGCGATTGGTAACTGCCGATGCCCCGCCCACGAGCCTACGCAGCAGGGCGGACGACATGCGGTCGCTTACATAAAGTTCACCCGCCATGATCCGCCGAATCGCGACGGTGATTTTGGTCAGGGCCTCCTGTTTCATCACGTACCCCCGTGCGCCGCTGCGAATGGCTCGTTCGGCATAGAGTGTCTCATCGTGCATGGATAAGATCATCGCGGGCAAATCGGGGTGGGAAAGCTTTAATTCTTTGAGCAGTTCGATTCCGCTGCGCCCTTTGAGGGAGATGTCAATAATGACCAGATCGGGCTTCAGATTTGACACCGCGTCCAGCGCCTGTGGAACATCCTCGGCTTCGCCACAGACGTGAAGGTCGGCTTCAGAATCTATAATAGCGCGCAGACCCTGTCGTAACAGGGGATGATCATCAACGATCAAAATCTCAATGGCCCGCGCAGACATGACACACCTCTTCCGGTGGAGTCTGATGGTACCCCGCGGGCTGCGATCTCGGGGAGGTTGAATCCCACTTCAATTTTGAACCAGGGGTTTAATGGCGGCGGTAATCAGGCCCGCAGCGTCGCGCCCAGGGCGCTGGCCGCGGTGGCGATCAGCGCCTGCACCGGCCCATCCACTTGCTCGCTGGTCAGCGTGGCGGTGGCAGAACGGAACACCAGCGTGACGGTCAGACTCTTTTGCCCCTTGTTCAGCGGCTTGCCCCGGTAGGTGGTGATGTATTCCAATTCCTCAAGATCAGCCGGAGGATTTGCACGAATGAGCGCTTCGAGCCTTGCGTATGGCACGGCTTCATCGACCACCAGCGACAGATCGCGGCGGACTGCCGGAAAGCGCGGCAGGGGCTTGAGCTGCGGCACCAGCTGCGCCCCGGTAACCAGGGGATGCAGATCCAGCTCCGCCAGGGCCGGCGTGCCGCGCAGCGAAAGCGTGGCGACGATTTTTTGATCGAGCAGGCCCATGTATCCGAGCAAGGTTCCACCCCAGCGCACGGCGGCGCAGGCTCCAGTTGCATAACCGGGTTGATGGTCTGGTGTAATTTCCAACGGGCGATCAGCATCCAGCCGCCCCAGTAATGCCTCGATGATACCGCGCAGCGGGCGCAGCTCACCCCCCGCCAAGGCTAGGCGGCGGCGCTCGACCACACCTCCGGCATCGTCGGCGGCGAAAACCGAACCGGTTTCAAAGAGTTTCGCATCCGATACGCCCGCGTTTTCGTTGTGAACGATCGCTTCCAGCAGCCCGGGCAAAATGCTGGGCCGCAGGCGCGCATCGGCCTTGCGCACTGCCGGGTCGGCGCGCAGCAGCGTGCTGCTGGCAAATGCCCCCGCCAGCGCATCGCTGACAAAGCTGAACGTCACCGCCTCAAAGAATCCACCCGCCAGCAGCGTGGCGCGGATCGTTTCAACAGCCGCCGCCGCGGGCGAAGGTTTTACCAGGCGGATGGAGATCTCATCGCGCATGGGAATGGCGTCGTACCCAATGAGCCGGGCCACTTCTTCAACCAGATCAATTTCCAAATTGATATCCAGGCGATCGGGGGGCGGCTTCACTTCGATCTGGTTTCCGGTAAGCCTGGGATTCATCCGCAGCCGCGACAGTGCGGACATCGCCTTGTCGGCGGAGATTTCGATGCCGAGCACCTGCTTGAGCTTCATCAGACGCAGCGACAATTTTTTTGGAGCTGGCGTGGGCGTTCTGACCTCGACGGTGCCGGCCAGTAGCTCGCCTCCGGCGATTTCAAGAATGAGCTGGGCAGCGCGGAGGCTTGCGCGCGGCGGCGACGTAGGGTCGATGCCGCGCTCAAATCGTGCGCTGCTGGGGCTGTCCATGGCCAGTGTGCGCGCGGTGCGGCGAACCGATAACGGTTCGAATCGGGCAGATTCCAGCAGAATATTCACCGTAGTGGCAGTGACTTCACTGGCCAGCCCGCCCATCACGCCCGCGACGGCCACCGGTTGAACTTCATCTGTAATCACCAGCATGCCCTGGTTGAGGATGCGCTCTTTTCCATCGATGCTGAAAAGCTTTTCACCCTCGTTGGCCTGCCGCACGATGATGCGCCGGCCAGCGAGTTTGTCCAAATCAAAAGCGTGCAGGGGCTGGCCCATTTCGAACATCACATAGTTGGTGATATCCACCACGTTGTTCACGCTGCGCAGTCCGATGGCCTCGAGTCGGCGAACCATCCAGGCGGGGGAGGGGCCGATTTTCACATTTCGCAAAACCCGCGCGGTGTAATGTGGGCACAGCTCGGGCGCTTCAATGCGAACGGAAGTGACATCGGCGATTTTGACGGACGATTCGACTGCC
>JBBSFP010000267.1:0-4490 GCA_038238625.1 Tepidisphaerales bacterium | reverse complement strand
CGACCGGCGTCATTACGCAGCGTGAAGTCATAATTTCCATATTCCAGGGCATTGATCACGTTCATCCATCCGACGATCAATGGGCGAGTTTGCTCCAAAAGCTCTTCCCGACAATAAAAGATACCAGCCCCCTCTGGGCCCAAAAGCCATTTGTGACCGTCTGCTGACAGGTAATCAATATTCATCGCGCGAACATCAACGGGCAAGAATCCGAGCGACTGGATCGCATCCACGCAAAATCGTTTGCCGTTCTCGCGGCAGAAGCGCCCGATTTTCGTAAGGTCATGCCGCTGACCGCTCGCGAATTCGACATGGGACAGCGCAACCAGTCGTGTGCGCGGATGCTCGGCTTGCTGTAAAATGTGATCCAATGGCACCCGTAAGCACCCATCTTCGCCCCTCTGCTCGGGGACCATTACCAGCTCAACCCCGAACCGACGGGCGACGTCCATCCAGGGATAGATATTGGCCGGATACTCCACGCTGGAGGTGACGATGCGATCGCCCGCCTGCCAATCAATCCCGTTTGCAACGGTGGCGATTCCTTCGCTGGTATTCTTCACGAATGCGATTTCACGCGCGTCGGCGTTGATAAAGTCCGCAGCCTCCTTGCGGAAAATGCTGACGTCGGTATACCAACCGGTGTCGATGTACACCGAATCTTCCGCTTGCTGGATGAACGCACGCATGGCCTGACCACAAGCACGTGGAATCGGGGATACACCAGCGTGGTTAAAAAAATCCCAATGCCGAAGAATGGGAAAGGCTTCTGAGTTACCAATCCATTGGGACAGCGTATTGGGCGCAGAATTTATGTCGGTCGACTTCATCAAGCAGGCGTATAATCCGGGGAACTGATTCACGCAACCCGCAACCGGTCGGCGCATGTCATTACAGTGCCAGCCCCGCGATCGCAAACCAACCAGCGATACGACGATGAGGTTTATAGCATGACAAAAATTGGCCGGTGCAAAGTATTCGTCCTGGCAATGTTCATCGTGGCAGGGTCGGTCAAGACGCGGGCGGTCGCACAGGATTTTCGGCATAGCACGATTCCTAACAAGTGGATCGAACCGATGCTGCCGGAAGATCTGCCAAAGCTCGAATTGCCCGATTACATTCAGAAAAATCCACTTTCCAAGGCAAGGGCCGAGTCGTTCGCCGGGCGCTACAAGCTATCGCTCAAGACGCTGGGCAAGGTAAAAAACGGTCCGCCGGCTCAGATCGCCATGATTAAGGCCGCATCGCTCAGCGCGATCGGCCAGCGCGACGAAGCACTGGTTGCCCTTGGCGATGAAAACATCGCCAACGACCCGCGGATCGAGCTGGCGCGGGCGCGCCTTCTATCCAGCATTGGACGATCTGATGACGCCCTCACTATTCTTCGCCAGTTCGTCATTGACCATCCAGATTCCATCCCAGGGCACTATTACCTCGGCGATGTGTGCGAACTTGCCGGTAAGCATGATGAAGCCAAAACCGCCTTCGATTTTTTTGAGGGACAAATTGATCCCTGGCTGGGAAAAGCGCGCCCCTACAACGATGCGGAGGAAGTGACACTGCTTGGCCGCGGCGTCGACCGCTGGGCGATCATGAACGGCAAATACAAGGGGGCCGAGCACCGCGGATTAAACCAGGTGGTGCTGAGCATTTTCACCAAGGCTTACGATTCGATCGACCATGCCTATTGGCCTGCCCATATGGCTGCCGCCGAATTCTTCTTGCGACATGACGACATCCAAAAGGGAATGACTGAAATCGGCCTGGCCGCCCTGGGAAATCCGCACAGCATCGAATTGCTGAATCTGCAAGGGGAGGTAGCCATTTCCAGCTTTAATTTCGACGCTGGCGATGCAGTGATTCAGGCCATGCAGGAAATCAATCCCAACGCATCTGAGGCGCAGTTGCTGCTCGCACGCAACTTGCTGAGACAGCAGCAGCCCCGGGAAGCCGAAGCCCCGCTGCGGCTGGTGTTGCAGAAAACCCCCAAGAATCTTGAGGCGCTCGGCCTTTGGGCGGCATGTCACGCCTTACGGCTCGAAGATCAGGAAACCAAGGACGCGCTGGCGGAAGTCGAAAAAATCGACCCGCAAAACGCAACAGCCTATTTCGAAGTGGCCGATCAGCTCTCGGCAATGCGGCAATATCCCCGTGCCGAAGCCATGTACCTGGTTTGCAAACAGCGCGCGCCCTTTTGGACCCAGGCGTGGAACGGACTTGGATTACTCTACACCCAGAGTGGTGACGAAAAGAAGGCTGAGGAAACGCTCACCGCCGCGCACGAGCTGGATCCTTATAACTATGCGACTACTAACTACTTGAAATTGCTCGAACAGTTAGACCGTTTTGCTCAAAAAGAGACCGAACATTTCGTAGTCTATTACGATGCCCGGCTCGACCCCATGATCCCGGTGTATTTTCCGGAATACCTCGAAAGCATTTATGCTTCGGTGTGTGGCGACTACAAAACCGAACCACCGGTGAAAACGTTTATCGAAGTTTTCCCCCGGCATGACGAATTCTCCGTGCGCACCAGCGGATCCCCATGGATCGGTACCGTGGGTGCCAGCACCGGACGCGTGATTGCCCTGGTGGCACCCCGAAGTAGCCCGGGGAATCAGTTTGGTTCATACAACTGGGCCCAGGTGTTACGCCATGAGTTCACGCATACCGTCACACTGGCGGCTACTGATAATCGTATCGCCCACTGGATGACAGAAGGCCTGGCGGTCTACGAGGAACACATGCCACTCCGGTGGGAGTGGGTGCCCATGCTCTATAGCGCGGTGAAGACTCACCAACTGTTTACCATGGAGAATCTCACATGGGGTTTCGTGCGGCCCAAGCGGCCCGTGGATCGGCAGCTCGCCTATGCGGAATCCTATTGGATTTGCAGCTACATCGAGGAAACCTACGGCCATGATGCGATTCTTAAAATGCTCGCTGAATTTCGCACAGGTAAGCAGCAAGAGGAAGTTTTCCCCCAAATCCTTGGCACCAGCATTGCCGATTTCCAGCAACGTTTCTTTGATTGGACCGACAAACAGGTAGCCGGGTGGGGTTACGATGCGCAGACCAGCAAAAAGTATGTTGATATGGTAAAGCAAGGGGAGAAACTGATCGCATCCAGGAAATACACTGAGGCCGCCAATCTCTGGGAACAGATTGCAAAGCTGCGACCTGTCGATAGCCTCCCGCAGCGGCGCCTGGCGGGATTGTACAACACGATGAATAAAGCGGAGGATGCTCTCCCTCACTTGGTCGCACTGGATAAACTCGAGCTTTTCAACAACATTTACGCCAAACGCGTGGCACGGATTTATCGTGATTTAGGCAAGATGAGTGAAGCAGGTGAGTACGGGCTAAAGGCTGTTTACATTGATCCCTATGATCTTAGCGCCCATGAGCTGCTGAAACAGATTTACGAGAAAGCGGGTAACTCCGCTGGGCTGGAACGTGAAAATCATATCATCCCCGAGCTCGTCGAGTGGCAGGCGATGATGAAAAAACAGCAGGAAATTCCTTCCGATCAAGCTAACTAATCATCTATGGCTGATCCTATGGCTGATCCCACCGCGCTGACATTAAACGAATTTCAGCGCCATATTTCCGAACGTTATGAAGTGGCAGATCGCGCGCGCGGATCGGCCAGCACATTCGTTTGGTTCATCGAAGAAATAGGTGAACTGGCCACCGCCCTAAACGGCACCGACCGAGACAACCTTGAAGAAGAATTCGCCGACGTCATCGCCTGGCTCTGCACTCTGGCCAATATCAACGACATTGATCTTTCGGTGGCCGTTACCCGGAAATACCTGGGCGATAAAAGACCCGAGGGTCACAAGTAGTTATTGCATCGGTGTACTCACTTAATGCCATACGCCGTCAAGGAAATCTTTCATACGCTTCAGGGCGAAGGTGCCAACGCCGGGCGTACTTCGGTGTTTCTACGTTTTGCCGGTTGCAATCTATGGAGCGGCCGCGAGGAGGACCGCGATTCCGCCATCTGTCAGTTTTGCGACACTGATTTCCGGGACACGAATGGTCCCAACGGAGGTAACTTCGCGAACGCAGATGCGCTGGCTGTTGCGGTGCGCGCTCAGTGGCCCGGCACCACCGACACTTCACCTGCCCCCCTGGTCGTATGCACGGGTGGGGAGCCGTTGCTGCAACTCGACGAAGCCGCCATTGCTGCACTGCATGCTTTCGGCTTTGAAGTTGCGCTCGAAACCAATGGCACGCGAAAAGCCCCCACTGGCATAGACTGGATCTGCGTCAGCCCCAAAGCCGGTGCCCCGCTGGTGCTGAAATCGGGTCATGAGCTGAAGCTGGTTTTCCCTCAACCCGGCCTCGCGCCCGCCGATTTAGAGTCGCTGGATTTCACCCCTTTCTACCAGCCACCCATGGACGGCCCGTTGCAACGCGCGAACACCCCACTGGCAATAGCGGACTGTCTTGCGCATCCGCGGTGGCGAGTGAGCGTGCAAATG
>JBBSFP010000266.1:0-4494 GCA_038238625.1 Tepidisphaerales bacterium | reverse complement strand
GCACCTGGGAAGTATCGCTGCTGCCGGGTGTCAACGCGCTGCAAATCGATGACCAAGAACTTATCGCCGGCCAGACTGCGCTGGTGCGCGGCACCGCGCGACTGCGGCTCATGGAGTTCGTGCTCACGCTCGTTGACACCGAAACCGCAGTAAACAGTTCCGGGGTTGAAGGGGAATTGATCGAATTGCAAAACGCCCTGCATGCGAACGTGTTGCGGCGGCTTGACCTGCGCACCGGCGGCTGGGTTCAGGGGGATCTGCCCGCCGAGCGCGTGGAACAGTTAAATCAGGCGGTGGACGATTTGCTGCTGGGCGAATTTCGCGCGCAGGTTTTCGAGTCACCGTTGACACCACTGATTGTCCGCCGTGCCATGCGCGCGCGGCTCAGCGAGTGGATCGCCGAGCGCATCGGCAAGGAGCGCAAGGCGTCTTCCGTCTGGCAACGGCTGGGGGTCAACGAAGAGCTTGAGTTGGCGGTCGGCCAATTGGTTACCCGCATGGTGAGCCGCTCCCATCTCGGCGATAAGAAGCTCAGCGCCGCCGATGCCGAGGATCTGCTTGACACTCATTTTGATGCCGCCAGCGAAAGCGTGCTGGCCGACCTGCTGGTGAACGTGCGGATTTACCTGATTGCTTCCTACCTGAAAAAGTTGCTCTACGACGTGATTTTCGGTCTTGGTCCTCTGGAGGATTTGCTGCGCGCCCCGAGCATCAGTGAAATCATGGTGGTAACCCCATCGCTGATTTACATCGAGCGAAATGGCCGATTGCTTCGCGTGCCGCAGACTTTTGCCAACGAGGAGGCGGTGATCGCCACGATCGAGCGCATCGTCTCTCCGCTGGGGCGGCGAATTGATCGTTCGCAGCCGTTGGTTGATGCCCGCTTGCGTGATGGGTCACGCGTGAACGCCGTGATCGAGCCGCTGGCCATCAAGGGGCCCTGCCTGACCATTCGAAAATTCCCCCAGGTGCGGGTATCGACAGACGATTTAATCGGGTGGCAGTCGATTACACCATCGGCGGTTGCGCTGCTGCGCGCGTGCATATTGCATCGCACCAACGTGCTGGTCTCCGGTGGCACCGCATCGGGTAAAACCACGCTGCTGAATGTGCTCAGCGGGATGATCCCCAGCAACGAAAGGCTCATCACTGTTGAAGATTCAGCGGAGCTGCGTCTGCAGCAGGAGCATGTTGTGACGCTGGAAACCAAACCGGCCAACGCCGAGGGAACCGGGCAATATACGGTGCGTGATCTTGTGCGGAACGCGCTGCGCATGCGGCCGGATCGGGTGATTGTTGGCGAATGCCGTGGCGAGGAAGCCGTCGATATGCTGCAGGCGATGAACACCGGTCATCGCGGGTCGATGACGACCGTGCATGCCAACAGCGCGCAGGATGCCATCAGCCGCCTGGAGACTATGGTGCTCATGGGTGCCGACATCCCCCTGGCTGCGGTGCGACGACAAATCGCGCAGGCGATCCATCTGATTGTCCATCTTGAGCGTCTGCCCGATGGGCGGCGCATGGTTTGTCAGATCACCGAAGTGGCGGGGCTTCATCCCGTCAGCGGCGAAGTGGAAACGCGCGACATCATGCGCGCCCGCCCTCTCAACGGCAAAGTCACGCTGCATCCCACCGGTTTTATGCCCAGCTTTCTTGAGGAAATCGTCAACAGCGGGCACCTGCAACTACAAAGCTGGTTCGAACAGGTACGCGCATGAATCACATCATCGTCGCATCCCTGCTCGGGCTGGCGGCGGCGCTTATCCTATGGGGTGGGCAAGCGCTGATTCTCCGCCGATTCCGCAGCGATGTGCAGTGGGTACGCGAAATGGCTTTGCGCTTTCGCCCCACGCCAGCACCGGCAGAACAATGGACCCTGCTCGGTTACATCGGCATGATTTTCCTGCTTGTGCTGCTTCTGTCCCTCACGCCACATCCGCTGCTGGCATTCTTCGCCTGGATCATCATGCTGGCGCTGCCGCGCAAAATCGTCGAAATGCTGTGGCAATCAAGGCGGCGAAAGATCGACATGCAAATCCCCGCCGCCGTGGCAGCCATGGCCAACAGCTTGCGCGCCGGCCTCACCCTCGTGCAGGCCATGCAGCGGCTGGCGGATAACGCCCCGGAGCCCATCCGCACCGACTTTCGCGTCTTGGTCAATCGTTATGCCATCGGTGCCAATCTGGAAGCGACCATTCGTCAAACCAAGCAGCGCCTGCAGCTTGCCAACTTCAACCTCTTCGCCTCCGCTCTGCTGATCAACCGTGAAATGGGTGGCGACATCGCCGAAACTTTGCAGCGCATCAGCGCTTCGCTCGACAAGCTTCAACAGATGCGCAAAACCGTCGAAGCCCACACCGCCGAGGGACGCACCAACATCAAGGTGCTGCTGGCAGCCCCAATCTTCCTTCTCTTGATGATTTCCACAGCCGACAGCGAAGGCGTATCCATGCTTTTCAACACCGTGCAGGGATGGGCAGTGCTGACCACCGCCGGGCTGCTGATTGGTATCGGGCTGTATGTTTCCAATCTCATCACTCACCAGGAAATTTGAGCATGCGCCTGCTGGGTTTTTTAGATCCCATGAAATTGTTGATCTCCGCCGCCTTCGGTGTCTCGGCGATGCTGCTGGCATTCGTGGTGTATCAATTGCTGCGCGCCGAGCAGCGCGGCGGTACTGATACGCCGCGCGATCCATCGCAGCGCCGTTCGGAGCGACGAAGGAGGGCGATTGAAAAATCGCCTGTTTATGCCTTGTTTCTGGCGTTTATCCGCATCCCCGCAGGCTTCATCGCCGGCATGGAGATGGAACGTTTGCGGCGCTATGTGCGTACCCCCTACCGCCGTGCCGGATACCCCGGCGGAATGGATGATGACGAAGTTTTGGCGCTGGCGTTTGTCATGGCGCTGGCGGCTGGGGGAGTCATTGGATTTTTGCTGCTCGCCTTTTTTGGCCCGGCCTGGGCGATCTTTGGTCTGCTGGCGATGCCGGCAGGGTTCATGGCCGTCGTCGCCCTATTGCAAAATCGAGGCGATACTCGTCAGCAGCAGATTCTCATTGCCATGCCTTATGTGCTTGATCTGCTGGTGCTGGTTTTGCGATCGGGCACATCGCTGAATCTTGCCCTGGCGCGAGTGGTCTCCGATTATGAAGAACATCCTGTCGGTGAAGAGCTGGGCCAAACGCTATCTGAAATCGAGATGGGCGCCCCGCGCGCGCAGGCGATGCGCCGCATGGCCGAGCGGCTCGGTCACCCCGATATGGCCGCCCTGGCCGATTCAATTGTGCAATCCGAAGAGCTGGGCTGGCCCCTGGCGGATACGCTTGCGCGGCAGGCCGAGCGCATGGCCAGCGAGCGCGTGCTCAATGCCCAGGCGAAGGCCGGCGCGGCCGGGGTGTGGGTTATGCTTCCTTCGACCCTTGTCTTGCTGGGCGCAATCCTGCTGCTCTTTGGACCGATCCTCGTGCGCGTCATGCGAGGCGGATACAACTTAAAGTAGAAAGCCATTGCCGCCCATGGATTGTGATCTGCGCGTCATCAAAGGACCCGATACCGGCACACTCTGCCGGCTCCAGCCCGGTATTAACCTCGTCGGCCGTAGCACCAAGTCAGCCCTCAAACTCACCGGCGATGATATTTCATGGGAACACTTCACCATCACACGCAACGGCGACCTCTATACGGCTGAAAATCTTTCTTCTCTGGGCACCTATATGGACGATGCCCGACTTGTCGGCCCTGTCAGGCTGCGGCCGCGCGCGCAGCTTCGCCTCTCGCAAGATACCGTGGTCCGTCTTGAAAGCGCTGATGGATCGAGCTCAGGCTGGCTGAACGACCGACGGGTGTTGGTTTTGCTGCTCGTCCTGGTTCTCATTGGGGGGGGCATAGCAGCGGTAATGCTCGGCGGCCGCGAAACCCCGAATGACAACTGGAACTCCGCCTACACCCGGCTGGTTGAATGGATCGATCGCAAGGCCGCCGCAGGTGATTTGCCGAACACCACCTCGGCGCGTTTCGTAAACGCCTGGCGACTGGAACAGGTGGAGAATTATGTCGAATCGCGCCAGAAATGGCTTGATTTATCCGTTTTTCTTCAGGAAAACGCCCTCGGTTATCCGCTCCTTAACGCGCGGGCCAACCACCCCGGTGCGCTCGACAAACTTTTGAATCCACCGCGCATCTCCGCTGACATGCACGATGATGAAATGGCCAGCGCCCTGATGCAATTTGCCACGCGCCGGCTCACCTACAGCACTAAACTTTCAGCGCCCAAAAGGACTTATTAGTGAAAAAGAAGTTCGACCGTTTCGTGCTACGGCAGCATTTGTCTGAAGGACCCGGTGGCTCAGTCTACCAGGCGGATGAAGCGCTGGCAGGTGACCTCACGCGAACCGTCGCCCTCAAGATTCTTCCAGCCGCCACGAGCAAAGACCCCAAGGCATCGCAGCGTTTTCATGAGCAGTTAAAGCTGCTCATCGACTTGGCAGGG
>JBBSFP010000265.1:0-4505 GCA_038238625.1 Tepidisphaerales bacterium | reverse complement strand
GGGCCCCCGGGGGGGGCGAACTCACAGCGGTGGGGGTGCGGGCCCCCTAAGTCCCACCGGCGGCCTATACCCCCGACACGTGGCACCCGGCAATCAAAAAGACTCATCGATGTCTCAGACATGGCTTGGTCCTCCTTGACCAGCCCCTATTTTAACCGGCACTCAGTGAAAACTGAAAGGCCCTGAGGAAACGTCAGCCCTGTTCGGTATTTTCGACTGGGACAAGGGCAAAGAGCTTAGGAAGGAGCTCATCGACACCGTCATGAGTTCTCAATGGCCCCCAGGGGATCTTGCGCTCGCAAGCAACGATAATGCTTTGTTTCGCAAAATTTTCAAGCGCATCCATAGGAAATCCGGCGGCCCTCGATATCTCCAAGTAATGATGGCCGACCTTCAAAATCGGGCGACCCCAGAGGCAAAACGGATGGTGGAAACGCTCGCGTCGTTGCTTCTTGATCCCGACTTCTATGAAGAGTGGGACTAGCGACTTGTTCAGCATGCCGGTGCAAGCGCCCAACGGCTAGGTCGCGGCCAGCTTCTTGGCGGCATGGAAATGCGCAAAAATGCCCTTCATTGTCGAGCGGTTGGATCACGTTTTTTGTACCCGGCCAACCACCGTGGCCGGGATGCGCGTATAGCGCCCGGCCGCGTTTGCTCCAATCTTTTGACGCCGCCACGCTTGCGTTAGCAGGCTTCCTAGGGGCAGATTCGGAGGCGCGACGGTCCGGACTGGAAAGGGCAAGCAAGATGCATGCACGGGGGGCGCGTGGGAATAGACACTGGCGTTCCTTAGCTGACAATCCCAGCGTGTGCTTGCCCGGGGTTGGAAAACCTGTACAGGACTCCGGACAAAACGTTTTGTACTACCCCAAAAAACGCCTAAAATGGCGATTTTTAACGGAGAGACGGGGATTCGAACCCCGGATACGAGTTTGACCCCGTATAACGGTTTAGCAAACCGTCGCCTTCAGCCGCTCGGCCATCTCTCCGAAACATTGGGCGGTTTTAGCCGCTTTTTATCAACCGTAAAACAGTAACGCGCCAAGCGTAAAAGGCAAGCGATTGCTCGGTTTGAACATCGGGCAACCAACGGGCTGCCTATCATTGGACGTGCGGGACAAACAGCTCATCCGGAGATGGATATGTTGAAATCGGTTGTAATGGGAATTGCCGTGATGGCTTGTATCGCGCTGGCGTTGTGGGCCGGCAGAGCCATTGGGAAAGAGTCTACGGAAATGTCAAAGGCCGCCGCGCCGACGGCAACTACGCAGGAGGATGTCATGCAGAAGATTGCCGATGGAAAAGTGAAGACGGAAATTGCTACGTTCGGAGCCGGGTGTTTCTGGGGATCTGAAGCGACATTCCGGCAGATCGATGGAGTGTTGGCCACTGAAGTGGGATATGAAGGCGGGTCGCTCGAGAAGCCCACTTATCACGATGTGTGCACGGATCGGACCGGCCACGCAGAGGTCGTGCAGGTGACTTTCGATCCTACCAAGGTGAGCTACCAGCGGCTTTTGGAAGTCTTCTTTGAAAATCATGACCCCACCACCATGAATCGCCAGGGACCAGATGCCGGTGCACAGTATCGCAGCGCGATTTTGTATCATTCCCCCGAACAGGAAAAGCTGGCGGAGGCGGAGAAGGCAAAGCGAAACGCCTCGGGAGAATATGTTGGACCGATCGTAACGGAAGTGACGGAATCCACCCACTTTTGGCCCGCCGAACAGTATCACCAGCAGTATTTCGAGAAGAAGGGCGTGCATTATTCCTGCCATTTGGGCAATGGCAAGAAGAAGTAATCCTGGGCTACGAATTTAGATTCATTCGACCGTCCGATTATCTTTCGAGTACGAGGTTGTCTTCGACTTGCTGCACCCCAACGACGCTTAATGCTGCCACCATGGCCCGCGATCGCAGGCCGGAGTCGGGGACGATCCCGCTGAGATAGACGACCCCATCCTCAGCTTCAACCAGCAACATAGACCCCCGATGTGGAATTGTGGATTCGAGTGCCTCGCGCACATCTTCGATAAGGTTGAGGCGGGGTTTTGACCCATCGGCGTTTTTCTCATCGACGCGCAGTCGGTTCTCGACAAAACTAACCCCCGGAACCGCAGCGGCGGCGGTGATGACCTCCATGGCCTGGTGTTCGCTGGGAACATGCCCATTGAGCGTGATCAACCCGTTATAGGCGTGCAGCGCGATGTCGGCATGATCGGACAGCCCCTCCACGTAGAGTCGCTGGGCGACTTGCTGCCCGAGCCGCTCGTTATCACGTGGGGCGACCATCTGGTCTTTGAGGGCAGTGCAACCGGTGATCATGGCCAGTGCCGTCCAGATGGATGCCACGCCGACCAAAGTGATGCTCTTAACCAAACTCCGCCGAGCGAGACCACCCACTGAATTCTTAAAGCTCGGCTGAACTTCCATAGTTTTCTCCACCAGGTCCGGGAGTATGTCGATTCCCAATGCTGTGATCACCGATCGCGCCTCCAAATTATCATCGGATTTAGCAATGGGGTACTTGGCTGAAATGTGGGAGTTTTGTGTCCCTGTTTAATCCATTTGTACCGGTTGAATAAATCGGTTTATGCGATGGGTAGAGAGATCGTGCGGGTTGGGTCGGGTACTGCGCCCTGTTTGCGGCGAAACACTTCCTGTGCAAAGCGCTCGCAAACCCATTTGACGAATGGAAGTGGCACCCCCAGCTTGCCTTCCCCGGGCTGGCAATCCATGTCGCATTGATCGTTGAGATAGTCGATCAGGATGAAGCGCTGGGCCGGGGGCAGCTCGGGGCCGCCCAGGATGGCGACTTCGCTTGAGAAAAATTCCATGCCACTGAGTTCGGCCAGGCGATCGGTGAGGGAGACGATGGGCAACAGATCGTGCTTGCGTACGTCGTCCCAACTCAAAAGAGAATAGGTATCGATCCCTTTTTCCTTCGCCCACCACATTAAAGTGCGGCAGCCAAGCACGTTGAACGAGCGCACATACGCCTGCCGCCCGTCGAAGCGCGGCCAGGTAATAAGGCGTTGGATCAGCCAATCGTCCTGGCGATTAAACTCTCGGGCCAGGGCAATGTTTGTGGCGGTGGGGGGGATGTCGACTACGGTTCCACGCCCAGCGACGCCGAACGAGGGCTTGATGACGCAGCGTTCCCCGACGCAGGCTCGTTCGGCACTTGTGAGATCACGGTCGGGTTCGTCGCGGCGAATAATCACGGTCGGAGGCACGGGTAAACCGGCGGCTTCTAACAGTGGCTGCGCGGTGGCCTTGATGGTCCATGTGGGTTGGATCGCGGGGTCGGCTACGGTGTGAATGCCGGCCCGGGAGGCAATGTTAAGTAGCTCCCAAAACGCTGGTTCCACTGCCGAACAAAGGTCCAGGTACAAATGCGGGCGCATCCAGCCGGTCTGCAACTGGTGGGCAACGTGGTCGCGATTTTTGCTGTTCACCAGGAGCAGGCTGAGCCCGTAGGGGTCGCAGGCCCGCTGGAAAATTTCAATGAGTTCGCTGTTGGGGCTAAGGTAGTCCAGCGCTACCAACAGATCGACGTAGCTGCTGCGGCCCGATGATTTCCTGGGTCGCATAATCCAGGGCGCGGGGTCGGGGCGCCCCAGCGCCTGGCGGCCGCGGCGGAGGATTTTATCGGCCAGCCGGCGCCCCCCATAAAACCGCGCCAGCCATGGCTGGCGCACAGCCCCGGGATCGTGCTCGTTCATCAAATGCCCCCTGACACGCCTGCGATCTTATGGAAGCGCGTTACGCTCAAAAAGCTGGGCACGATGGTGCGAAGACTCGAATACCTTGTGATACCCGACACCCAACTGCCCACCAATCTGGGCCGTTTGCAGCGGGGTGGCTTCTGCCAGGTTCCAGAGCAGCACATAGTCAATCTTTTCATGAACCCTGCGATCATCATTGCCAAAGTCATATCCATCATCGGTTGCCATCATCTGTATCGGATCGACCTGCGGGCGGTATGCGATCAATGCTGAAGATTGATGCGCCAAAGTGTTGACCAGATTCACTGATTGACGTTGAACTGCCAGGTAACCGGCCAGATCAGGGGAAATGAGCGATAGATTCTCGGCACTCTTGCGCGAATCAAAGCAAATGCTTAGCAGGGTGCTGTGCGGCTTGATCGAGCTGCCGACGATCAGGAATTCCCCAGCCGCATCGCCCGAACGATTCTGATAAACGCGGTTTGAAACCAGGCCGATCGCCAGGCAAATTGCCAGCGCACCCGCAGTGCGCATTACCACCGCCGGCGCGGCTTGTGCTGACATCCAGACAATCAATATGAGGAAAAAGTAGAGTTCAAGGTGATTGGATATGCGCAACTGTCGTAAGCCTGGCAAATCCATCAAGTCGATAGCACTGACTACCACAAGTGTTGCCGCGGCCAACAACAAGCCGTCATACCCCGTCCAGCGGCGGCGAAAAATTTTCCACGCGATTAGGAAGAGTGTCACCGCCGCCAGCAGAACCATGAATCCACG
>JBBSFP010000264.1:0-4528 GCA_038238625.1 Tepidisphaerales bacterium | reverse complement strand
TGCTCCGTCTTTATAATTGGGTGAATTCACGTATACGATTTCGGGTGCATTCACCCTACTCGATCCGAGCATTTACAGGGATTATGAAGAAGTAGCGTTTTCTCGATTAAATAAAGTCTATGGAATATCTCTACTACCTTGCGAATGCCAGTCTCACTCTGAGAATCGTTGAGTATCTCCACGCCATGAATCAACTGCCCGTTGGTTTTATGACGGTGATTCATCAGATTGATGGCTGGGTAGTCAAGGTGAAAATGAGTCACGCCCTTTCGCCTCAGCAGGATGGCGACCTGCGAGCATTTTTGAATGAGTTGGCTCATGCTGGGAACACGGCAAATCCGGGGGCTTTTGTTGTGCGGGGCCATTAGGCCGCTGAAACTCTCTTTTAGTCACCCCGCTCGGCTTCTAACAGTTCTACCATGCGCACCTGCGGGCGGGGGAGGGGGTGGGCGGAGAGTTCCTTCAAAGTGCACCAGCGGTGTGGGGAATCGAGGGCGGCGATTTGTTCATCTGGGGCGGGCAGAAGATCGCAGGCGAAGACATCGAAATGATAGCGGCGATGCGTCAGCGCGTGGCGGAGTTGCAACAGGCGGCGCGGGGGCGTGGTTTTCAAACCTAAAAGCGCGCGCAAAGTCTGAGCGGTCGGGCGGGAGGCGGTCGCAGGCCGGGTGATGAATTGCCAGAGCCCGGCCCAGCGGCCGCGCGGGGGGCGCTGTTCGATGAGCCATTGGTGCACACCTTCGGGGGTTGCCCCAGGGCGACGGATGAGGAAACTCCAGCGCGTGAGCAGCGGCGTGGATTTGGCTTTACGCGGGAG
Organism: Tepidisphaerales bacterium; assembly: GCA_038238625.1. GTDB lineage: Bacteria > Planctomycetota > Phycisphaerae > Tepidisphaerales > Tepidisphaeraceae > JBBSFP01. The sequence continues at coordinate 3,711 of JBBSFP010000264.1, read as the reverse complement.
GGGGATGCGCTCCTGCAGGCCGCCCGCGAAGGCGGCACAGTGCGGGCGCACGGGGCAGAGGAGGCATTGCGGCCGCCGCGGGATGCAAATTTGCGACCCCAGCTCCATCAGGGCGGAGTTGAAATCCCCCACTCCGGGCGGGGGGGGCAGGATTTCTTCCGCCCGTTGCCAAAGCCGGGCCAGGGTGGCCGGTTTGCGGGGATCATCGACGATCGCATCAAGCCGACAGAGCACGCGGGCGACGTTGCCATCGAGGATCGGGGCGTGCTGGTCGAACGCCAGCGATGCCAGGGCACCAGCCGTATAGCGGCCGACACCCGGCAACTGCATGAGCGTGGCATGGTCCGCAGGGAGTTGTCCGGCATGCTGTTCCATCACCACGCGGGCAGCGGCGTGAAGGTTACGCGCTCGCGAATAATAACCCAGCCCCTGCCACAGCCGCAGCACGTCTTGCTCATCGGCGGCGGCGAGGGCGGAAATCGTGGGCAGGCGTGTGATAAATCGGTGGAAGTAGTCAATCACCGTGGTGACCTGCGTCTGCTGCAGCATCAATTCACTGACCAACACATGATAGGGGTCGGGCAACAGCCCCGCGGACCCATTGCGGTCTACCCGCCATGGCAGGTCGCGGCGGTGGGCGTGATACCATTGGATGAGCCGCCTCGCAAAGGTTGAACGGGTGCCGATCATGTGGCGAGATTGTGCCCGGAGGCATCCCGATTCGCAAAAAGCGATGGCCGCTTCTTAATGGTCCAATAAAATAGCGGAATTTTGTTGCAGGCCACCGGTAGCGAAGTAGCATGGTGCTGGTAAAGAGCGTAAATCTTAACGCCTGTAGCGGTTATTCATAGCTCCTAAAGAAGGGAAGACCGTGGCAGAGGGTGGGGGATGGTAATGCGACAGCAACTTCAGCGCGCCGGCCTGCGTACATTTTGGAGGTTGTCATGCAAGGTTCACACCGCCAGCCACACATTGACGATTGCGTTCGCCTGATGACTGATCTTCCCGAGCAGGCAATCTATCGGGGAGCGGTAGGCGTTGTGCGGAGCACCTGGTTTGCTCCCGCAGAAGCCTACGAGGTGGAGTTCGTGTCGATGGGGTTGGATTGTCATACGCGCGCCCTGGTGCAGGCGGAGCAGATTCAGGTAGAAGAGACGAATGCGGCGGCGGTCATTCACTAGGGGCCGGGTCGTTCTTAAGGCGTTGCCCGGCTGAGAGGGCGACGCTCGCCAATGGCTCAGGTGGAGTGGGTGTAAAACTGGGCGGATTATTCTAATCGTAACGGGCAGGGCGGGCGATAGTGCCTGTGACGGGTGCCGTGCTGGGCTTACGGACCGACGGACGAAGCGCGGCAGGTGAAAGACACCCTTTTACCTTGCAAAAGCCCGGCCGACTCGTACATTGACCTTTTAACGTCGGGCGCGGCCATAGGCCATATGGGCTGCGCCGGTAAGTGCGAAGCGAAAGGAGCACGTCTTGCAAAACGGGGTTCACCACAACTGTAACCGCGCCATGAACTGCGACATGAACGAGGATATCCGCGCCCTGGGCACGGGTTCTCATTGCATTCCAGCCGAAATATCAAAGGTTTGGCATGGGCTGGGCCTGAATGCCCGACTCGGCGGCGCTGTCCTGATCCTTGCTTTGATGTTTTCGCTGACCGGGTGTGGCGACCGGGGACCCAAGGGGTTTATCAATCCCTCAGAGTTGACCAGCCGGCGACACCAGCCACTGCTTAAGCCGATTCTCTCCACCCTTGGCACCACCTTCGATATGGAGCAGCAGGAATTCGCCACTGCCACTTCAGTGCGCCCTGACGATCTCAAAGCGAACATGGATGATTACGTCATCGGGCGGAACGATCTGATCCAGGTATCGATCACGGAACTGGTGGGCCCGGGAATTGAAACCCTCAAGCAGGTCCGAGTCAGTGAGAGCGGCAACATCAGCCTGCCTTATATCAACGCCATCAAGGCGATTGGTTTAACCGAAGCACAGCTCGAGCAGGCGATTGCCAACGAATATAAAAGTCGCAATATCATTGCCAACGCGCAGGTGTCGGCGACGGTGATTGAAGCGCGCGGGCGTGTGTTCAGCATCCTGGGATCGGTGGGGCGGGCGGGGCAATTTTCGATCGTGACGGCGGATTTCCGCGTGCTCGATGCCCTGACACTGGCCGGTGACGTGACGGTGGCTAACACCGATAATCTCTACATCATTCGCCCGGCGCGGCCGGGTGTCGCCACATCGCAACCGGCGGCATCGGGTACCACTGGCGATCTGCCCCAGGCCCCGCGCCCCACCGTTAATCAACCCGATGTGTTTGAACCGCGCATGGCCCCGGCACCGGCTTCAGGGCCAACGTCCAACCCAGCCGGGCTGACGGACGGATCGGGGCCATTGACGCCGCCAGTGGCACCTCTGAGCGATGACCGTCCAACCGGCGCCTACATCAGCCAGGGCGGCAATGCTGCCACTTGGACGGGTGGCAGCAGCGGCGGTAATGTCGCCGGGACACTGCCCGGAACGCTCCCATCAGAATTGGGTGGCTCAGCCGTGGGCCCCGGCCCGGCGGTGTACAATCCCGCGACCGCCGCCGCAAATGGCACTGCCAGTCCTTTTGAATTTAGTGAGCCTCCCGCTCCAACGGATTCGCGCATCATTCGCATTCCGCTATCAAAACTGCGTGATGGCGATCTTCGCTATAACGCTGTGATTCGCCCTAACGATACCATTCTTGTGCCCGTGCCCAAGGTGAGCCGTTATTTCGTGGGTGCGCATGTGGCGCGGCCCGGTGTCTACGACATGACCAACCAGAAGATCACGCTTAAGCAGGCAATCATCTCGGCGGGTATGCTGGATGAACTGGCAATCCCGCAGCGGACGGATGTGATTCGCCGGGTGAACGAAAACGAAGAGGTGTACGTTCGCGTCGACCTGTCGAAGGTGTTTGACGGGACGCAGCCGGACATCTTCCTGAAGCCCAACGATACGATCATGGTAGGCACCAACTTCGGCGCGCCGTTCGTGGCGGCATTGCGAAACGCCTTCCGCATTACCTACGGGTTTGGGTTTCTCTACGACCGCAATTATTCCAACTACACCAACAAGAGAGGGGTCACCAGCGGTCTGTGATCCGCCTGGGTGGGCTGTTAAAGCGGTGTTGGGGCAACCGACACCTGAATTTCGCAATGGTGGGCCGGCACAAGCGCACAGCGTGGGCCGGCCCACCGATTTTTTATTTGTGCGATGGGTTTGATGCGCGGGGGATCGCCGCTGGACGGAACGGCAGGACCGCTCGCCGTAGGATGACTTTGCTGCTGATCCCCAATCGGGGTTCTTTTTGAGCGCAATTTGACTTGGTGGCGGCTACGATTCAATGGATTCAAGTTGAATGAATCCGCACGAATTTACCTGAAGCGGGAGCTTACCCTGAGCGAGCGTTTACCCAACGCAGATTCGATGACTGCACCAAGCAAAAACGCTTTGCGACAAGCGGATCATGCGATGGCGCTGCCCGGCAGCACCGCGCTGGACCAGCTTTACCTGGGAATAACAGCCCGTACATGGCTGCGTATCAGCATCGTAGCCGTCCTGATGGCTGCCACCTTCCGCTACAACCTGGTCCGGCTGTGGCTGAAAACCAATCCATTCACCGGTGAACCCAACTGGCGGCACTCGATATTCGTGCCACTGATCGGTCTTTATTAC
>JBBSFP010000263.1:0-4539 GCA_038238625.1 Tepidisphaerales bacterium | reverse complement strand
TGGATTTCAACATCGTCGCCTGCATCGCGACATGGACATTGTCCTGATTGATGCTGCCCAGCCATTCGGGTTTGGTCATCTGCACCCGCGCGGCTTGCTGCGTGAACCGCAGGGAAGCCTGTCGCGCGCGGATGCCATAATCATCACGAGGTGCAATCTCACGACGCCGTCGAAGGTAATTGACCTGGCCACCACGGTCGCAGCGTATAGCGCCGCAGGAATCTATCGCTGTGAGCATATGCACCACGGATTTGTCACGCCTGATGGCTTGCGGCCACTCAGCGACGTCTCGGGCAAAAGACTTTTTGTGTTCTGCGGAATCGGTAACCCCGCTGCCTTCACGCATCAGATCAAAGAGCTTGCAGACCGGCACCAATCCGTATGTGTCGGTCATCATTATTTCAGCGACCACCACCTGTACAGCGCTGACGACTGTGCCACCCTGTATGAGGGCGCCCGCACCGCCGGGGCGCAATTGTTGATCACCACCGAAAAGGATTGGGTAAAACTTCGCCGTTACAACCTGCTGTCGTCAGGTGCCCCGCTGCCCCTGTGGCGGGCTGCACTGCATATTGATTTCTCCTCAGAAGAGGCAACCCGCCTGCTGGCGCAGACCTGCCGCGTAATAGAGACATCCGCAGACCCATCCACCCGTATTTAGCGTCCAATGCGGCACCTGGGATTTGTGATGTTTGCAAAAAAATGCCTAGGCCGCGAGTCGAACCTCGGGCGAGGGTAACAGTTTCAGCGGATGTCCCGCGGTGGGCTCCGGCACTGACAGCAGCCCGATCCATTTCCCATTTCGGTATTCCACCCCGAACCCCGCGAAATCGGTGTACTCCACCCCATCGGCCAAGTATTGAAAACGATATTCCCCGGCAGCCAAGCGCAGGGTTATGCTCCAATGCCCATCACCATTGCGTTCCATCTGAGCGTTTACCGGTCCCTCATCGATTACGGTCTGCTGGACGCCATGCAAAAACGCGCAGGGACTGACGCGCACCTGCACCTGCGAGGCAGCGAGCCGGTGAAATTCGAAGATCACTTTTCCATCTTTGGTTAAACGGGTCATGGTCACTCCATTCATGCCGACGTGTGCGTAATCGACCAAAGCCGACTACCACTCAATATCAGGTGCGATAATGGTTAGAGGCGTGAACACGGTACAACATCGCCCAGATGGCGCTTCGACGACAAATCATTATGTTTCGGTTAGATTTTATGGGTCGCCGCTGGCAATGAACGACGATAAGCGGCGGGACTTATTGATTTTCCACGATGAATCCCCTGCATTTGCACCATATGTTTCCAAAACGGCTTAGCCGGACCAATCTATCCGCCCCCTGCGTGATGGGTTTTCTCGCGCTGCTGGGCTTGATGCTGGGAGGTTGCCCGCCGCACCCAGATGCCCCTCAAACCCCCGCTGTCGGCGTTGGTGACAGGAATGGCGTCAGGCTGCTTTGCGTCGATTTCAGTGATTCCCAAAGCAACGCGGATCACAGCCAAAAAGTGGAACTTGCCGCCGCCCGGAACGAAACGGTCAGCTTTACGCTCCAGGTGAGCAACCTGCCCATAACCCCGAATAAGGGGTCTCTCTCCCTGCGCTTCGGCGAATTAAGCTTAGGAAATCGACAGGCCTCTATTCCCGCCAGCGCGCTTTCCGTTTACCAGGCACTCAACATGCCGGTCGATGTGAACCGTGCGGGCTACGTTCGGCATACGGGCTTAGCGGTTTCGGCCTTGCGGTTACCGCGGGCCTTATTACCGATGGCGCTGAGAAACGACACCCTTGACCTGACGACATTGCGCGATCCAGCCGATCCGCGCAGTCCATCGTCGCGCGCCGGTGCCGGATCGGCACCCTCGGTGCTGTGGGTGGACGTCAACGTGCCAGTCGCCGCCGCCGTGGGAGAATATCACGGCTCCTGCGATGTGCTGCAGAATCAGCGGATCACCGCGAGCATTCCAGTTACGCTAACCGTCTACGATTTTGTATTATCGGATGAGCGGCATCTTCAAATGGTGGGGCGTGTTGAATGGCCTACTCTGGAAAAACAATGGCCGGATTTGTTCGAAGCCGTCACCCCGCATCTTCTAAATCGCAAAGATCCGAAGTACACGGCCACCGTGCGCCTGCTGGACCAGTTGGTGAAGCTCGGTCAGCAACACCGCGCTGATGTAGTGATTCCGCGCCTGCAGCCGCAGGTGAAATGGCCTGCTGGTAAGCCACCGCAAGTCGATTTTGACGCCTTCGACGGACTTGTGGGGCCCTGGCTCAAAGGCGAAGTGTTTTCCGATCACGTACCGCTGGGGTATTGGCCATTGCCGTGGACGGATTTCCTGGATCGCTACGACTTGAATTCACAGGCAGAATATTGGCAGGCGGCTGCCTCGCATTTTGACGCTAACGATTGGGTGACCCGCTGCCCGGTGACCCTGAGCAAGGCATCGCCGGGTCGTGCGGCTTCCGATGAAAGCCTGGTGATTTCCGCGCGCGCCCAGCAGATTCTTTCGGCGCATCCCAAGATCAAAGTGCTCGCGCCGCTGGAAGAAGATCAGGCCAACTTCCGGAACGACACCGCCAAAACGATGCTCGACCCAGCGGCATCGGATCGATTGGTGCTCGCGGCTCCGGGCCTGCTCTATGCCGCTGCCGTGCAGCCCTGGCCCGTCGACGTCAACCGTCCCGATCATTATCTGCGCAGCGACCTTCCCGGACTGGTGCCCTATGTCGGCGCTGGCGGTGATGAACGAGATGTGCGGTTATGGGCGTGGCTGGCGTTTCTGCGACGCGCTTCGATCGTGCAGTGGGGCGAAGCGCTTCCCAGTAACCCCGATCCCACCCTTGCTGCGGACCCCAGTGATTTGGTGTGGTTTTATCCGGGCAAGTGGTTCGGCGTGGATGAACCCTTGCCAACCGTGCAGCTCAAATGGATGCGCCGTGCCGAGCAGGACTACGAATATCTTTATCTGGCCAAGGAACGCCGACAGTTGATCAACGCGCTTGTGATGGCTCGGCTGATCACCAAACCCGTGCAAATCAGCCCAGCACAAGTGCCCGACCCCACCTATGCCCTAATGTGTGGCACCACTGATGCCGAGGCGTGGCGCACTGCGCAAAAACTGCTGGCGAGGACTATTTTGCTTAGGCCGCCAGGCCAGCCCGACGCGCCATCAGCGACGCAGCCACTGCCCGGGCAGACCTCCGCCAGCGCATCCAACACACCTTTGATGCCCATGGATGAATCCGAAGCGCAACTTCAGCTCAACGGCGACTACCTGGTCTGGATCACGCCGCAGGAAAAGCCATTGCTGATTGCGCGCAGCGCGTCCTGGGGTTGGGGGATATCGCAGGATGCGGGCAACTGGGTCGACTTACTCGTTGGCCTGGACATTTACAATGCTTCCGATAATCGACTCACCGGTGAGCTGAAATGGAACATTGTTCCGGAAAATTGGCGGATCGAGCCGCGACCCATCTCCATCCCCGATACCCAGTCGATCAATACATACAATGTGCAGCGCTATGTGATGAAGGCGCAGGTGAACGTCGACCGCGTTGCCGCGGAGGCGCGCGAGCCAGTGGAATTGACCTTCACTGACTCATTGAATGGTCGCCCCTACAAGCTCAAGGCCGTCATTCCCGTCGCCATCAGCGAGCACCGAGAAGGCCGGCTTAACATCGATGGCAACCTGGAAGATTGGAATGCCGCCGATGCCATTATTGATTCCGCCACGCTGGTTCGCATGTTCACGCGACCGCAGGTGCATCAGCAGGAATTACTCCGAATGTCGACCAACGCATCGGTCTACACGGGTTGGACTCCGGAGAATTTCTATGTTGCGTTCAAACTGCATGGGCTCTCGACGGCCGGGCCGATGGAGAAGAACTTCGTTGACTATCAGTTTCGCCGCGCCTGGGGGGAAGATTTATGCGAAGTCTTGGTACAACCGGTGTATGCCGATGGCACACCTGGGCCGGTGTTGCACGTAGTATGCAAGCCTCGCGGACAAGTGATGGTGGAGAGCAAAACCGGTAGCGTTATGATGCGTTTCTGGCGGCAGGTCGCCGGCGCGGACCTGCGCTATGCCGCCGATGTACGCCCCGCCACCCCCGCTGACAAGAATCCTGATTGGCGCGGAGAACTCTCGATTCCCTGGCGATTGATCAACGACGCCGCTCATACTGGCGTGCGCCCGGCCCTTCTGCGATTCAATTTCAGTCAACACCAGACCACTACAGGTGAAAGTGGAAGCTGGGCCGGCCCCGTAGATTTCGGACGCGATGACTCTCTGATGGGTCTTCTATTCCTGCATGAACCGCGAACCATTCCGTGATTGAGAAAAGTTCGCATTAAAGGCGACGGGGTTCAATGCACGCTCCAGGGGTGTGCCCCGATTAAGGACGGCATCCATGTGGCCAACAGCAACGCGATGATCGCCAGCACCAGCCCGACCTCTGCTGCAATTATTAAAGCGCGGCGAAGGGTATCATCGAATCGATCGGGAGCGCTCATCGCACCACCTTCGTTCGCTTGG
>JBBSFP010000262.1:0-4573 GCA_038238625.1 Tepidisphaerales bacterium | reverse complement strand
GTGATGGGCGATGCCCGCAGCTATGACAGTGTGATTGCCATCCGTGCGGTGGAGAGCCAGGATTTTATGACCGCCGACTGGGCACGCATTCCATTTGACGTGCTGGCCACGATGAGCAATCGCATCATCAACGAGGTGCGGGGCGTCAATCGTGTGGTGTACGATATCAGTTCCAAACCCCCGGCCACTATTGAGTGGGAATAAGCACGCCTCACTCCGGACGGATTTATGATGAAATTCACATTCGGGATGTGGACCGTCGGTAACCCCGGTCGCGATCCCTTTGGCGAGCCTGTGCGACCTCCCCTTTCACCGGTGCAAATCTGTCAATTGCTTGGCGAAGTGGGAGCGTATGGCGTCAACCTGCACGACAACGATCTGGTCCCGATTGATTCCAGCGCGCAGCAGCGCGCTCAGATCGTCCGGGAGTTCAAGAAGGTGTGTAAAGACCATGGTCTGCGCGTGCCGATGGCAACCACCAACTTGTTTTCCGATCCCGTGTTCAAGGATGGCGCGTTTACGAGCAACGATTCCGCCGTGCGCGCTTATGCCATGCAGAAAACAATGCGGTCGATGGACCTGGGCGCGGAGCTGGGTGCGAAGATCTATGTATTCTGGGGCGGCCGCGAGGGAACCGAAAGCGATGCCACCAAGAATCCGGTTACCGCTATTCAGCGCTTCCGCGAGGCCATTAATTACCTTTGTGAATACAGTATCACTCAAAAATATGAGTATCAATTTGCTTTTGAAGCCAAGCCCAATGAGCCGCGCGGGCATCTCTATTTTGCCGTCACCGGCAGCTATCTAGGGTTTATTCCGACTCTATCTCACCCGGATATGTGTGGCGTGAACCCGGAAGTTGCCCACGAGCACATGGCAGGCCTCAATTTCGTACACCAGGTAGCCGCGGCCATCGAGGCAAAAAAACTATTCCACATCGACCTGAACGACCAGGAGTTTGGTCGATATGACCAGGATTTTCGTTTCGGATCGGTCAATCTCAAGCACGCCTTTTTTCTGGTTAAGCTGCTGGAAGATTACAAATACAATGGACCGCTTCATTTCGATGCGCATGCTTACCGTCAGAGCGACTATGTAGATGTGAAGGAATTCGCCCGCGGCTGCATGCGCACCTACACGCTCCTGCAGCAGAAAGCGGCCCGGTGGAAGGCCGACGCAGAGATCCAGGGAATACTGAAGCAAGTCAATCGATCGGATGCTGCACTGGAGCGACTGACGAAAAAATTCTCTCCGGTCGCCGCCAAAAAACTTTTGGAAGCCTCGCTCGACCGCACCGCGCTTGCGGAGCGGCGACTGCCTTATGAAAAGCTGGATCAGCTGACGATGGAAGTGCTGATGGGAGTTCGCTAAGTTTGGTCGTTGTGTTGCGGCGGCTAAGCCGGGGTAGGCTGAAAGGGGCCGATAAATCAGGCATTTCTACGCTGGGGCTAGATTAGAAACTCACAAAACTCTGCATGCCGACGAGCCGATGGAATCAACATCGAGGAGGCACGGGTCGCGCTGTCGCCGCGGGTGGCGGTGGGAGCTGCGCAATCGGTGTAATCAGGAGGCTTGCGCATGGTTCTTTCCTACCTTTGCAAAATCGTGTTTTTGGCGGTCATGATGTTTCCGGGGTGGTTGCAGCAGTACGTGTTGCCACAAGGCGCTCCCTCCGCTGCCCTTGTAGCCGGGGGGAGGGGCGGCAGCGCCACCCAACCGGCCGAAAGTCAGAGCGAAACACTTGCGGCCCAGCAGTACCAGAACCTACCCCCAGGCAGCGGCAGCATCCTGACCGCCCTGGGACGCACCAAATTTGCACAACTCTTTTCCGGTAAAAAGCCGCTCACGCCCGGCGAAATGGTGCAAATGCACTATTGGCTTGATGCCATCAAGGACCTGCTGATGGCGGTTATGGGATTCATCCCTCGGCTGCTCATCGGGCTGTTTTTCTTAATCTTCTTTTGGCTTTTTTATCGCGGGGTGCGGCGGGTCGTGCTCGGCTCCATGACCCGGGCGCACGTCGATTCCTCCATTCGCGACATGCTCGGTGCCGTGCTCAAATGGTGCATCATGGGCTTTGGGCTGGTGATCGCCGGAAACCAGGTCGGTATTCAGATCACAGCGCTGCTCACTGGGGTGTCGATCATCGGTTTGGCGATCGGTTTTGCCGCGCAGGAGACGCTGGCAAACTTCATCGCCGGGATTGTGATCTTCTGGGATAAGCCGTTCAAAGTAGGGGATTGGCTGGACGTGGGTAACAAATATGGCCGGGTGTTGCGAATTACGTTTCGTTCAACGCGACTGCTGAGCCTTGATGGCGAGGTAGTGATCCTCCCCAATACCTCGGTGCTCGCTCAGCAGGTGACTAACCACTCCACCAATCCGTTGCAGCGCATCAACGTGAACGTGGGGGTGACCTATCGCGGTTCCACCGATCTGGCGCGTGGCGTGCTCCTGAGCACCACCGACGGCGATGCCCGCATCCTGCGCGATCCACCAGCCACCGTGATCGTGGCTACCTGCAGCGACATGGGTGTCACCCTCACGCTGCGTTTTTGGATTCGCGATGAATCGGTGGAAAAAGCCATTGAAGATGAGTATCGCGAAAAGGCCAAACGTGCTTTCGATGCGGCTGGAATCGTCGCGCCGCTGACGCCACCCGTCCCCACCCCCGTGGTGGCACCGGAGGCACCCCCGGCCACCCGGCGAACTGCGGCCTAACACTAATATAATGAGCCGCGCACGAAGTAAGCGGTCTCCCCCGCCCGATTACATCGTGCCTCATTTCGCTCCATCGAACCGTAACTTTTTCCAAGTCACGGCAAAAATTCTTCTCCCATCTACCAATGATTCCTATACACTCTCAAAGTGTGTCCATCTGGACGTGCGGATCAGGATTTGATCGAAGGGAAAACAATGCGAATTCATCATCTCGCCGCTGCCTTGAATATAGGAATGTTTATTCTGACCGCAGCCGCACCCGTCTATGCCGAGTCTAAGGAGGCCGCCTCCGCCACGCAGCCTGCGGTTGGTCAAAAGACGCCGGACTTCAATCTCAAAACGCTCGATGACAAGCCGGTGCAACTTTCGGCATTGCTCAAAGACGGCCCTGTGGTGGTGGTGATGCTGCGCGGCTGGGTGGGTTACCAGTGCCCGGTCTGCACCAAGGAAGTCGCCAGCCTCACGGCCAAGGCCAGCGATATCACTGCCACCGGCGCGCGTGTGGTGCTCATCTACCCCGGGCAAGCTGACGGTTTGAAAGCGCACGCCCAGGAATTTGCCACCGGCAAACAGATTCCCGACAAATTCTATTTCGTCACTGATCCCGATCTGGCGGTTGTCAATGCGTATGGCCTGCGCTGGGATGCCAAGGGGGAACTGGCCTACCCCGCCACTTTCGTCCTCGACGCCGATGGCACGGTCACCTTTTGCAAGATCAGCCACAGCCACGGAGGCCGCGCCACGGTTGAAGAAATCGTCAAAGCGCTACCCAAAAAATAGCCCGCAAGACCCATTTGAAGAGCTGCGCAGGATGTGAGCGGTCTGCGGATCCTTTTCCATTATCCCGCGCATGCAGGCAATCCGCTGAGGCTAGGGCACCGCTTACTCCGTGCGCGGCTCTTTCTCGCACAAACGTCATCATGTTCGTGGCTCGGCCTGGTTAGTGGTGGGGGTGGGGGCGATGAAGTTCGGGCGGAAGGCGGGGCCATCGTTAGTGGGTTTGCGCGTGGGGTGCTCCGGCGAGTTCGGCGCGGCCGACTCATCGTGGGAGTTTCCCATCTCACATCCGGTCAACACCATCCCGATCAGCAAAGATGCCGACCATGCGGTCACCCGCCGCAGATTTAAAAATCCCCGTAATCTTCGCATTGTAAATCTCCTTAGAAAAAGCTGCGGTAAACCGAGCGCTTCGGGGCACTCGATGTTCCAAATGGCGTGCACAATGTTACACCCGCATCTCATGTGGCGACAGTCGGCCAGCGTGCTACGATGAATAAGATGGCAACCGGTCGCATTGATGTACATGGGCATTTACTTCCGCGGGTGGATGATGGGTGTGCCACGGTGGACGATAGCCTGGCGTGCGGGCGGATGTTGCGTGCGGCGGGGTACACCCATGCGTTTTGCACGCCTCATGTCTGGCCTCACTTGCCTCACAATACCGTTGCAGAAATTGCCTTGCGTGTGCGGGAATTGCAGAGCGCGTTTGATGAAGCAGACATCGGGATCACATTATTACCCGGCGGGGAAATCAATCTGCTGAGCAGTTGGCCGAAGCTACGAATGTTGCCGCGTGGGGAAATTGCGACCTACGCCTTGGCCAATAAATACGTATTATTTGATTTCTGGGCGGATGACTGGCGCGATTGCGCCCCGGCGATCGAGGCGGGGATCGACTATCTACAATCGCTGGGATTGACGCTCATTTGTGCCCATCCCGAACGAATTAAGGCATTGCAACAACCCCAGGCGCTCTTGGGCCTGACCGACAGGGGGGTCCTGCTGCAACTGAATGCCTGGTGCCTGATGGAGCCAGCGGATTCAATACTTTATCAAACGGCAGTGCGGTGGC
>JBBSFP010000261.1:0-4576 GCA_038238625.1 Tepidisphaerales bacterium | reverse complement strand
GTCATCGAAAATTTTAGACCCCGCCAACGGCAGCGCTTCGTTTTCCATTCGGATCCCAACCAAATGCCGAGACACCTGCTGCCGTGAATGCATACGCGCGACAATTTCCTGGCCGAGGTAACACCCCTTACTCAGGCTCACGGCTCGCTCGAATTGCCCTGTTTCCGCCGGCAGAATTGAGTCGTCATAATCGATCCCAAATAATCCGCGTCCGCCTTCGATGCGAGCCGTATTAAAAGCCGCCCAACCCACCGGCCGAAGCGTTCGCCTGCCCAATGCGGCGGGCTGCCCCAGAAGCGCTATCAGGTTCGTCCAAACACGCTCCACCCCCTCGATGGGAACGATAATGTGATACCCGGGAACCGCCGCCGGATCGTCACGCCAGACAACGATCGGCACATCAAATATCATCGTCGCAGCTACCGCCGGGGTGCCACCGACAGGCTGTAATTCGTTGATGGCCACACCCGCCGATTGCAGTGCCGCCAGCGCCCCTGGCCCATGCAGGGCAATCTGATGCAGTTTTCCCACTTGTGAAGTCAGGGCCACATCTTCAACGAACAAATATTTGTCGAGAGTTGCGCGCAACGGCTCAATCATCCGCACATCGGTTTCGATCAGGGTCCGCTCGGCTATTTCCAGCACGTTCAGATCGAATGCAATCCGCCCCTTGTTGTTAAGCAGAAATGAATAGATTGCTCCCCCGACGGGCAAGTGCGATTTACCGGATTTATCGCAGGTAACGTTGGTGATCAGGTTGTTCAGAAACTTCAGCCGATCCTTGCCTGTCAGCTCCAGTAGCCCGCGCTGCGGTTGATCCATCAAGCCCGCCGATTTGCGAATGGCTGCGTATTCCGCTTCGGGCTGGCCAAAAGTGCTGACTATTTCAAGCATCTCATAGGATTGAAACTCGGCCTGCGCCTGCTGATGTAACGGCAACAAAGGGTTTGGAAATAGGGCGGTGGGGGCTTCGGACATGTATTAAGGTTAACGAGTCAGCGCGCGGGTCGATAGGTGGCGATGTAAGTTATGTCATGGTCTGGCGTGATGATCGAATGAATTGCAAGTTGAGCATCTGACCAGTCGGAAAAGCTGTAAGCTGTGCGGCGCAACGCCGCGAACCGCGGCGCCTGCAGGGTGCGGACGAACCCGACAATGCTGGATAACGCTGTTGTGGCAGTGACGGTTTCACCATCGATGATCAGCGTTAACCCCGCAGGGTTGGACCCCAGTGTGATCGTACTGGTGTTAGGGGAGATATTCACAACTGTGGTAGAAGAAAATCCATCTGCATCCCTGGTGGTAAAAGTGATGCGGTAGACAACGTCTGTCCCAACGTTGGGACCCGTGATGACCGGGGTGAATGAACCGGTGGATCGCCCTGTCGTCGGCGGGATGAGATTGCGAATTTCCCCGCGATGGGTGGTGGCCAGGTTTTTCACATAATCGACTTGATAGGTGAAGCGGCTGGCAGGCTCGGCGCGATCTTCAACATCGGTGGCCGAAAGGGAAAACCCAATGTTGGTCCCAGCATCAAACTTTCCGTTGCGCAGTCCGCGAGTAATAGCAATCTTGGGAACCGGCGCATGCCTGGGAGAAACGGTGAGCGTCGCGACCGTGCTGGTTGCGTTGCTGCTTGAACTGGTAACGATCACCCGGAACTGTGCCGTAGAATCGGCGATCTGGGCGTCGGGCAGGGTGTACACCGACGCCGTCGCACCGGCAATATTTTGGAACTCTCTGGCGGGGCCATCATTGCGTTGCCATTGATAAGCAAGACGCCGTTCGGTGCTGCTGGCGATCACGCTGAAGGTTGCAGCCTGGCCAAGGGCAACGGTGTGGCTGAGGGGCTGATTGGTAATCGTGGGGCGACTGGTGTCGGTGTATGAGATTTTCAACAACTCGCCGCCGTTGCCAATTGCGACGTAATAGATTCCTCCATCGGACGCCAGCGCCATGCCGACGGGGTTCGCATCGGTCTGCTTGGCGAACGATGCCGATGTATCAGGGTTTCTAATGGAGCCGGGCGAAGTGAGATTGAAGGTGCGAATCCAGTTTCCGCCCAGATCGCCATAGAAATATTTTCCGATGTAGCTGCGAGGAAAAGGGTGAGCTGCGCGGCGGCTTGGATCGTAAAAAACACCCCCGATGATTGCGGTACCCCCGCCCGCCGGACCGTTGCTATGGTTGTAGGAAACCAGCGGGTCTTGGTAGACCCCCGGCCCCAGGCCGGTGGGCGGATTCTGCGGCGCGAACCCTTCGCTGGCGTTCCACCCATAATTCGAGCCGGGAACCAGGCGGTCGATTTCTTCCCAGGTGTTTTTACCGACATCGTTGATGAAGATGGTCCCAGTCCCGGGTTCGACGGCGAAAGTAAACGGATTACGCACCCCAAGGGCATAGATGGCCTGATTGATGCCGCTGGCATTTCCGACAAATGGATTGTCGTGGGGTATGAGCTTGGCCACGTCGTTGATCCGATCGCCGGCCGTGGTATGAGAAACGTCAATCCGAAGGACTTTTCCCAGGAGGGTATTGAGCGTTTGTGCGTTACTCGGGTTCGCATTTTCACCCACGTCGACGTAAAGCGAGTTGTCTTTACCAAAATGAATTGCACCACCGTTGTGGTTGGATGCGGAGCTCAGCGGGTTCAAATCGAGGATATCGACCTGACTGCCCGCTTGTGCGACATCGCCATTGATTGTGATACGGCTGACCTGGTTAAAGGGGGATGGTGATCGGCCGCCCGCGGGAACGGTGTGATACAGATAAAGGAGATGGTTGGTTGCAAAATTAGGGTCGTGCGCAATACCGAGCAGGCCGCGCTCGCCGCTGGAATCAACATCGAAATGAATGACGGGCGTTGGCAACAGCGCGCCGTTTTTGACTATCCGAACGTCACCGGTCTGGGTCGTGATTAACACTCGGCCATCCGGTAGAACGTCCAGGGCTGTGAGCCCTCCGATGTTGCCGGCGACCAAGGTTTCGCTGAAACCGTGTGGGAGAGTCGTAAACTGCAGCCTTGGTTCGAGTGATTCCATTGCCGGTGCGACGTTGGTTTTTTGACGATTGCTCGATGAAGAAGAGGGATATTGCCGCATAGGTAATCCGTGAAATTTGTAAAAATAGAATGACTCGCGGCGATGATATGCCTGCCATCACACGAAGTGGAATTCGAAGTAGTGAAAAGCAGAACCCCGATGATCGGATTCGTGGTTTCAATCATCGGCTTCGATAATTAACCGAACGCATTGTCACCATCGGCGGGGCGAACGGTCCAATGAGCCTCG
This sequence comes from Tepidisphaerales bacterium, assembly GCA_038238625.1. Classification (GTDB taxonomy): domain Bacteria; phylum Planctomycetota; class Phycisphaerae; order Tepidisphaerales; family Tepidisphaeraceae; genus JBBSFP01. The sequence goes on along the minus strand of JBBSFP010000261.1, from coordinate 1,286 downwards.
CCGCTGCGTTGCATTTTCAAAAGCAGGTGTAAATCACCGACCGGAACCAGGCCCCAACGGCGAAGGTTGGGCCTATCGGGTTCATCAGGTAGGCAAATTTCAACGGCATCGACGCCGCGCTGCGCGAGTGCGCGATTTGCCAGCAGGATGATTTGTTCCAGGCGGACGCGTGCCGGATCGAAGACGGACCAGTCAATCAGCGATCCGAGGGTAAGATTTTTGAAACCGCGGTGTGTGGCGGTTTCAAAGAAGCGGTCACGAATCAGAAAATAACCGACTAGTCTGCCATCGGATGCGGTGATTGCGAAAGCAACGCGGTGGTTGCGCGGATCGGTACTGAGCGATTGCTCGACAACCCACCGCACCCATTTTGCGGAGCGATGAAAACGTGGCGTATCCGGCAGGGCGCAGAACGCAGCGTCTAGCTCCGCGACCATCATCGGATCATTAAGGTTCAGCGGTTGACAATGGAGACCAAGCGTCCGCAATTTCGCCGCGAGTCTTAGAAATCCTTGATGCAAAAACAGTCCTGCGTCCAGGCCGCAGATCACAATACGTGCCTTGGCGCCGGCGCCCAGTCGCGCCTGAACCACCGAACGGCTGTGCCTCACCGCCAGGTAACGCTGCATCGGAAAATCCCGCCATCCGAGTTTTTCAAAGAGCGGAAGCGCCATCCGGGAGACCCCGCAAGCGCCGATTTGTTTGTGCAGGGCCTGCATCTTCAGCACCAGCGAAACACCCATCATCGTTTTGCGAAATTCCTCCTGGACGAACAGGTCAGAAGTCCACAGCATCGGTATGCGCTGGCCCTTAAACCATGCCTCACCCGCTAAAAGATCGAGCCGGCCGATGACGCGACGGCCCACCGTGCCAATAATTTGAACGGGGTCGTCATCCCCAATCAGCAGCGGGTTACTGACCCAGGCCCGACGCTTCTCCGAACTTAAAATGGCGATTCGATCGGGATCATCCCAGTCGAAAACCTTGTTGGAAATCAAGTCGACACGCCGAACAACATGCAGCGTGCTGCGCAAAGGCCCGGGGCGTTCGGATGAAATGGGGGTAGGTTCGGCGTCCAAGCGCTGTTCCTTTGCGGCAGGAGGTGGCATGGTATCATTTTATAATGGCCCCCCGGGCCATGCTGGGCGGATCGTAGTCCGCGCCTAGCAGCGATGCAACGAGCGGCAGCGCGCACAATTCTTGAGTCCCCATGATCTTTCGATTTTCAATCACCCAGGATGCCGTCGATCGTTTTGTTGATTTGACCGGCGATCGTAATTCGATGC
>JBBSFP010000260.1:0-4588 GCA_038238625.1 Tepidisphaerales bacterium | reverse complement strand
TTACATCATAGAGAATGGCGAACTTCTTGAACTTGAGTTCCTGCATGGCGAAATCCGCCATCGCCTTGCCCTGAAACGGATCGATAAAACAGGTGCGAAACACATAATCCCCAGTCTGCGTCACCTTGGGATTCGTGCTGGCAGGGGATACCATCGGAACGTGTGCATTTTGACAAATCGGTGCCGCAGCCAGCGAGCGCGAACTGGCCACCTCGCCAATGATAGCCACCACATGATCCAGCGTGATGAGCTTCTTGACGGCCGTCACCGCGACATCGGACTTTGATTGATCATCCTCCAGTACAAGCTTCAACTGTTTACCAAGCACACCGCCAGCGGCATTGATTTCATCGAGCGCCAGGCGGGCCCCCTCATCGCTGGAAACCCCAAATGTGGCGGTCCCGCCGGTCATTGATGCGTATTCACCAATCAAGATCTCATCGGCCCGCACGGGAATTGCCGCGCTAAATAGGGCACCCACCAAGATCAGTACTATCATCACGATTTGGCGCAGTGGAAGTGCCATCAAATTCGTCCTTGTTGAACAGCAGTTGAACCAGCGAATCGCCTCGAACGATAGCAGATTGCACAATGGATCGCCAAACCAAGTTATGGTTTCGACAATCCGGGCCACGCGCTGGTTGACTACCCGCACGGCATCCCACACCGGCACGGGGGGGTGGCGTGCAAACCCACATTCGATGCGGTACATTCCCGAATCCCGAAGGGATGCCCGGGCCTTTTCCTCCCATTGGAGCGTACTGCAAATGTTTCACTCCACGAATGTAATTCCAGCAAAGCACGGCAACTGCAATTCCGGGTGCACTTCACTGGGAGCCGTGTGCTATATCGGCTGTCTCATCTGCGGATTCATCAGCATGGGCACCACGGCCCTTGCCAACCAGCCAGCGGCTGATTTTACTTTGAACCGGCCGCCAGCCACCCAGCCCATCCCCGACCCGATGGCCGCGCTGCACCGCCCGCTGCTGCTAGCGATCAACCCGGATGATCAAAGCGTTTTCGAGCCGGTGGCTCCGCCCAGTGAAGAACAGGGCTTCAACCAGGGCGGGGTCAATTTCGAATTCAATGTCAATTATCTAAATAACAATGTTTACCGCGGCGTAAATCACAACCGCGTGGGGCACATCGGCGCACCTAATTTTAATATCGATAGCAAGCTGTCGTTTAACCTCGGTGCATTTCCCCATCCCTTTGCAGGATTGGTGGCCAATGTTTTTGATTCCGATCCGCAATCGCGGTTCCAGGAAATCCGTCCATTTGTAGGATTCGATCTACAGTTGCGCCCGTTCACGTTTTCGATTGGTCACACCTCGTATATCTATCCCGAAAGGGAATCGTTCAACACTGCGGAAGTGTGGGCCCAGGTGGTGCTGGATGATTCACTGCTATTTAAGACTGAGCAACCAGTTTTTACACCCTACGTCAAAGCCGCTTACGACTACCAGATCAACAATGGCTGGTATTTTGAAGCGGGGCTGCGACATGATTTTAACTTTCGCGATATTGGCCTGGTGCTCAGCCTGCGCGGGGACATTGCTTATATCACTAACACGCGTACGGAGTTTATTTTTTCCAACGCCAAGCGGTCGGGCTTTCAGCATTACGACGTAGGGCTGGTTGCGTCTTATTCGCTTAACAAGGTATTTAACTTCTCAAGCCGGTTCGGTGAATGGAACATCTACGGCTACCTGTGGTACACCGGTAAACTCAATGACCGAATTGTGGGCGACAACATCCTCTGGGGTGGGACCGGGATCGGCTTCAAATATTGAACAGAGTGCGATCAGCGGGCATGCGTGATTAGGGGCGGGGATTTTTTTACTTCGCCGCCAGCAACTGCATCGCGCGGCCGCGATTAAGCCGGCGCTGTCGGTTTTCAAACGCCCGATCATCGGGGATCTTCATCGCAGTCGCTTGTTCAAAGACCGTGCGACCCTCCTGAGCGTTGAGCTCTTCCACCGGCCTGGCTTCGCTGGCGAGTACCGTCAGAAGGTTGTCTTTCATCTGCGCTACACCGCCATCGATAAACAGCCGCACCTGCCGTCCCCCGGCCAGATCGATGCGCATAGCGCCGACGCCGAGCTTTGCCAACATGGGAGCGCGATGGGTCTGAACGCCCAGCAGGCCGTCAAATATCGGCAAAATAACCTGCTCCACCTGCTCGTCCAACACCTGCTGTTCAGGCGTAACCACCACGCATTTGAAAGCCATACTATTTGCTCCTGTGAGGTGCGGGAGTTTACGGGGATCGCGGAAAATCGTCAAACACCGATGTCGGAATTACCGGTTGCAAACCGCTCAATAAGCAGTTCGCGGTGCGAACAGATGATCGAGCCAGGGCGCGATCAGCGCAACCATCAACAACGCCACATATGACCCAATTGAAACCGAAAGATAGAGCTGCAGCGCTGCGGCCAGCGCGCCGGTCAGAACGCCGAAGATCAACCTGGCTCCACGCGTCATCGGGCGAATGGATGGGCTGGTGGCTAAGAAGAACGCGGTGAAGAGCATCGGCCCAGCCAAGATCTCGTAGCAGGCAAACGTGATGGCCTTCGCCGGGCCGACTGCGGGATGGGTAACCGCGACCCCGATCCAGGTGACGCCGGTTTCGGTGACCACCAGAGGAATGGGAAGCAGCAGGAAAGCGAGCATCGCGGTCCCAATCATGAACAGCGGCACGCGGAAATCGATCACGCCTCGATAAAGCAAAAACAGTCCGCCCACGATGACGGCGATCGCGCATGAGGTACCCAGCGGTCCGGGCTGCCCGCCCAGAATCAAATCCTCCAGGGGCGGTAGCTCATCGCGCAGCAGATTGTCGAGAGATAGCCAATTTTGTTGGTGCGGCTCAGTAATGGTGGTGTAAGCGGTCAGACGCCTGGCAGGCGATTCGACATCCAGCGCATCGGCATCCCGCAATGGTACGGCGTTGATCCACCCATCATGGGAATAAGACGACACGGGTGTCGAACGGTACAAATCGCCGGTGAATAGGTGCTGACGTTGCAACACCCGTCGCGCCGGCATGTTTGCAGAGAATGCTACAGCTAACAAAAGGTAGGTAATGAGCACAGGGTGGAGTCGTCCAGCCCCGGCGCTGCCGACCAGCCATGTGACCAGTGTCAACAAGATGCCCGCGCCGGGGAGAATGGCCCATAAGTGCCGTGGCGCGTCGAAAGTGGCGCTGTCGCTGAGCAGATGGGCGGGAAGCATCAATGCCAGCAGAAGGCTATACCAGAGCGCGCTGGATCGCCGCAGCGTATGCCCGCGCGAGCCGATGCGCTTCCAGAACGCGGTCGCCAAAAGGGCGCTGAACACGACGATGGCAATGTTCGCCGCCGCGCGCCAGCCATACATCGTGATACCTGCGGCTGTTGGAAGAAGGGCGGCCATCACATGCAGCGCGAAGAAGCGTGAGATATTCATGCCGCTGTGCGTCAGTCGGGGTTTGGATCCGAAGGACGCGATCACGACGGTGGACAGGTGGGAAGCTTCGGTTGACGTGATGAAAGGCCGGGGGCTCATACGCGTGATTTCAATGTACGGATGGCCACCAACAGCGGCAAATGGGACGGGCAGACGTAGGTGCAGACCCCGCACTCGATGCAGCCATCGAGCCCGTAATTCCGGGCCAGGCGCAAGTCACCGCGCTGCGCTGCTTCCAAAAGCCCGGCGGGGTGGATCTGCATCGGGCAGCTTTGCACGCACCATGAGCAGCGGATGCACGGCTCGGCCAACGGAGCGTTCAACCGAGGCAGCACATGGACCGTCAATTCCCCCCCGGCGAGCGTGGCATCGGCCTCAATGACGTTTTCGTGCAGCACGTCACCGCGCAAAAGCCAAATGCCCGAAACGGGGGCATTGGTTTGCAGCAGCGCCTGTCGCAGCGGTGTACCAACCGGGCAGAGCATCAAGTGAGTAACCCCATGAATATGATCGCGAATTGCCAGCGGAATTTGCAGCATGGGAACCCCGCGGGTGGCATAGCGGCCCAGGGCGATGGCGGCGGCCGCATCGACCAGCAGCACACCGCGCTCCGTCGGTAATGCACCCGGTCGCAGGCGGCGATTGAGCAGCGTAGCCAGCAGCAGCGAGGGATCGCTTTGCGGATAATCGTTGACCATCGCCACCAGCGAAAATCGCAGCGATTTGTTGAATTCACGCAGGCCGCTCCACCAGCGCTGCGGGGCAGCGGCTTCGCGAACCACCAATACCTTTTCAACCGCCAGCAGAGCTGCCAGGAATTTCAGCCCGCCGAGCAGCATGCCGGGGTTGTTGGCTGCCAGGACACTGTTGAGCCGCATTGTCGGTTCGTCATCGAGCAGATTACAGATGATCTTGTCCACGGCCCCGATGGTTCGCCGCTGAAGCGCGGCCTGCTGCAATTGACCGATCAGGTTTGGACAGGCCGGGCGATCGGCCCAAATGGCCGCAGCGGTTAGGCGATCGATCCAATGTTCCAACTGCCCGCCATGCACGCTATCGATGGAATTCAATGCCTCCTGCTGGGATTCGCGTGTGGCTGGATCGTCTCCATCCGCCGGATGCCATGGAGTTTGTCGATCAG
>JBBSFP010000259.1:0-4601 GCA_038238625.1 Tepidisphaerales bacterium | reverse complement strand
TACGCAGTCGGCTCGATGGCCTTGCTACTTGCCTACGAGCGGACACGCCTCTTCCCCTTGTACCTTTTAAAAGTCGGGTGGACTTCGTTCACCGTGCTGGCCTTCGCATGGGTGGTGGCGATGAGTTTTGGGGAAAGTGCCGAATACATCCAGCACCCTGCAGGACCCTTTGCGATTTTTGTGGGGGAACTAGGTGACCCCAGGTCCGGAACTCGTTTCATCGGTGGCTATGCTGAATCGCTCTTCCGGCACACCGGTACTCACCCCGTTTGGATCGTCGCAGCGTTGCTGATGGCCTGGAGCGTTTGGGGTTTAATTAAACCCGAATCACACTGGCCAGGATTGATCGCCGGGATTGTTATGTCAGGCGCCGGCGAACTGCTGCTCCTGTGGGGGGGCGGGCGGCGTGACGCAATTTTCTTCGGCGCGCTTGCACTCCTGTGGCTCGGGATCGCAGCTGCCAATCCGGCTTTTTTCATCCGCCATGGCAAATGGATGTTGTTGGGGATGTTGTTGCTGGCGCTGTGTCCGCTCATCGAACCGATCATGCATTTCGATTGGTCGCGGTATCGTTTTGCCGTGAAAAACTACCGCGATGTCTGGTTTGACGCGCGAATCGGCGATTACTTCGTCAACTCGCTGATGGTAACCATCACCACGGTTAGCCTGACCACGCTAATGGGAGCGATGGCGGCCTACGTGCTTGCGCGGCGAAGTTTTACCGGCCGAAGACTCACCTACGGATTGATCATCGCGGCTATCTCGATCCCTGGGATTCTCATCCAGGTGCCGCTGTTTCTACTCATCAAAGACTGGGGCTTCACCCTGCATCTACACGAGGCGTTTCACTACAGTTTCATGGACTCGCGGTTAGGGCTGGCGTGCATTTACACAGCCATGTCGCTGCCCTTTACAATCTTTGTTTTAACCGGATTTTTCCGAAGCCTGCCGGGCGAGCTGGGGGAAGCCTCGGTGATCGATGGGTGCGGGCAGTGGCGCACATTCACCACTATCTATCTCCCGCTGGCGCTCCCCGGTATTGCCACTACGGCCATCTTCAATTTTCTGGGGGCATGGAACGAATTCAACCTGGGTATGATTTTCATGTCAAATCCCAATTTCAAGACGCTGCCGATCGGACTATATGAATTGCAGGAGGCCACGCAGTACACATCGGCGTGGTCACCGATGTTCGCAGGAATCGTATTGCTTTGCCTGCCGACGTTTTTGATTTTCGTCTTTCTGCAGCAATGGATCGTGGCCGGTTTAACAGCGGGTGGATTAAAAGGCTAAACGCCTGGAGCGTGTGATATGAAAGCATGGTTACTGGATAGCCTCGGGGGATTGAGCAAGCTGCATTTGGCCGACGCACCAAATCCGACTCCCGGTGCCGATGATGTTTTGCTGCGGGTTCACTATGCCGCTTTAAACCCCGCCGACCGCTATCTGAGCGAAGGGCAATACCCCGCGCGGCCGACTTTCCCGCACATCTTGGGCCGCGACGGCATGGGGACCGTGGAGGCCACCGGCGAAAAAGTCAGCGAATGGAAAGTCGGGGATCGCGTCATGGTATTGCGTGGACCCGTGGGTGTTGATCGACCTGGCACCTTTGCCGAGCTCGCTGCAGTGCCGGGCGACACTTTGCTCCACGTTCCCGATTGCTGGAGCGAAGAGCAGGCGGCCAGCGCAACTTTGGTGTATTTGACCGCCTTTCAGGCCCTCACACAGTGGAGCGATTTTACCCAACCGGGTGTGGTGCTGGTGAGCGGGGCCTCGGGGGGGGTGGGTGTTGCCACTATTCAACTCGGATCTGCCATGGGGCACACGATGATTGGCCTGTCCCGCAGCCCTGAAAAGGGCAAACGCCTGCTGGAGCTAGGTGCCACCGCCGTCTTCGATCCGCAGGATTCGCAATGGAAGCGCCGGCTTCGTGATGCACTCGTAAACCGCAAGGTGGATTTGGCCATAGACAACATCGGTGGCCCACTGTTCAACGATATCATCGACACCATGGCCGACCGGGGCAGGATCAGCGTCGTGGGCCGCCTGGCAGGCCCGGTGCCCAGCTTTAACACCAGCGCGCTTTTATTCCGCCGACTGCGCATAGGGGGTGTTGTGGTGAGCGCTTACGGCCCAACCGACGGCCGCGCTGCCTGGCAGGTGGTGTTGCAACTGCTCAATAAACGAGATGCACGCCCTCTGATTGATCACGTATACCCCTTTGATCGACTGCTTGAAGCATTCGATCGCCTCGCTGCCGGGCCCATGGGAAAGGTCGTCCTGAAAGTGAAATAGACGCGGGCAAACCGCGATGAAGCAGCTGGCTTAAACGCGTCGCAACTTGGTCACGCGGCCCGGTGGAAGCCATTCGGTCACGAAGATATTTCCATCTCGATCCCAGCATGCACCATGCGGGGTTATGAATTTTCCGACTTTCCATGTCTGGCTCGCCAGTTTGGGCCAACCGGGAATTTTCCAGCTGTCGGGGTTATCACCCAGATGGGTGATGAGGCGATCGTCTCTATCAAAAATAGTTACCCGCCCGTGCAAATCCGGTATAAGTAAATCCCCCTGCCGCTCATCGAAGTGACACGGTCGTCGCAGTTCTTCATTGACGAACCCCACATGTTTCCCGTCCAACGTAAAGACCTGCAACCGGCTGTTGCCGCGATCCGCCACGGTGACGTTGGGAGTCTTGAACCTCGTGCCCCCGCTTCGAGTATCGCACCACACCCCGTGCGGGCAGTCCAGTTTACCGGCTTCGCTCCCCATGCCACCCCAGCTGCGAAGGTAGTTGGCATTAATGTCGTAATGATGGATGTAGCTCGACCCGTACCCATCGGCCACGTAAAAATCTCCGTTGGGCGCGAACCCGACATTGGTCGGGCAATACTGTTTTGCCTCCTGATACAGCCCGATATCTTTGGGCCAATCCATTCGCCAGACCTGTTCGCCTTCGAGCGTGGTCTTCACCACGCAGCGCTGTGCCGTGTCAGTCAGGTACAGATATTCGGTGTTGCCTTCCGCGCGAAGCTGCATTCCGTGGGCCCCGGCGGCAAACTCCTTACCCCAAGTGGTGATCACCTTACCGTCAGGATCAAAAATGATGACCGCAGTCTCGCTGGCGGTGAATACGAAGATTCGCCCCTGCCGATCCACCTGGACGCTATGGGTATTGCCATAACGCACGCCATTCGGAAGCTGATCCCAGCCTTCGACCCATTCGTAGGTATGTGCACCACTACCGAGAATCGTTGCCATATCCGTTTCCTTTACACCGCCAGGATGCGCGGCAATAAATAATTCCGATCGCGTAATTGCGTGGCGGAAACACCGGTGCGCTCGAATCGCCAGAAGATGCCCCAGGCGTTACCGCCGTTGGTATCCAATGCGACCAGCGTTTCGTGTCGCCCAGCCGTCGCTCTTAATGCAATGGCAGCAAGGTGTTCGTGGGCCGGGTTGTTTCCTTTGGCATCGTGATAAACTTCCCGGCCGTCAAACCATACCTTTACCGGGCCATCGTAACCCATGTGCAGCCGCAACGGCATCGACTCGGGGCACTCGATCATGCAGCGGAAATAATAGACCGCATCCCGCCCTTCAATTTGCGAATGAATGTCACAAAACGAGCCTGCGAAACTCTGCCCGACCAACCGCAAGGCAGCCATATCATCGGGATACAGAAGTTTTTTCAAGTCTGAAACGGCCCCCTGCGGTTCGCTGACCTGCGGCGTCATGATCCACGGCGTCAGCGCGCGCGGTTTACCCAACGCTATGGGCCCAAATACCGGTAATGACCGATCCGCCTCATCGGTGATATTGCAAAGCGGGTCATTGCCTTTCCCATAATGCAGGGCGCGCTGCGATACCTCGTGCATCTGATGCACCATGCGTAGCACGACGCGGTTTTTTTCCAAATCGGTTCGTACGGGAAGCGTGGAGAGTGTCTCATCGGCAACAGCAAAACCCATCGGTCGGCTCCCTGCGCGCAGCGAACCAACCACATTCTCAAACTCGACGACGATGTGCACCGTACTGTGCGGGCCCGGCTCTAATCGAACCTTGCTCAATGTAATCGGCTTCACCATGGCATCGCGTGGGTCCTTTGATGTCAGCACCTTCACTGCGCCCATCGCCGCCATCGCCTGCGCCAGCCGACGACCCAGGAGATGCACGCCGTCGCCACCGATGTGGATTCCATCTTCCAGTTCCAAGTCGATGGCCGGTACCACGGCCAGGTGATCGATGGCATCAGGCAACCGCCGCTGCTGTTCACGTATCTGATCCCAGGCCAAGGCACCGGGTCGAATGAAGCGGCCCAATTGCACCATCACCCAGGGCAGCGCAGTGGCGTGCAGATCTTTTCGAACTGCGGCCACTAGATTTTTCATGTCTTTGGTATACGCCCGACCATCCGTGCGATTGGCCTCGGCCTCCCCCTGATACCAGAGCATTCCAGCCACTTTTCCGCCGCAGTGTTGCACTCGGCGAATCATGGAAGCGTAAAGCGATTCGTGCGGACTGCTGCTTTTGCGCGGGTGCCACTGCGCCATGCTGGTGCCACCATGCGCGCACGGAATGATGCCCTGCGGCACACCCGT
>JBBSFP010000258.1:0-4604 GCA_038238625.1 Tepidisphaerales bacterium | reverse complement strand
TGGCGTGCTGGCAATTGCGAATCGCATGATCCCACTCGCTGAGCGAACGGTAAACATCTTTAAGAATTGCAAATTTTTTCACGTCCGGCTTTTTGGAATCGAGATTGGCACGCTCCAGAACATCGCCCATCCACATGCACGAATCGATAAACCCACCGCGATGCGCCGCCTGCAGCAGCGAAACCATGTAATCAGTATTGCCCGGATCGTGAGCAAGCAATTTCTCGAACGAGAGCATCGCCTGCCGGTCATCCTTCGATGGTCGCTTAAGGCTGAGTGACTCTAACATTCCCAGTGCTTTACCACCGCCGGCTTTGCGTTTGATGGACACTTCCCGAAGCGACTTGTGGGCATCCACCGCATCAGGGTCAAAAACCAGACCTTGCAGGTACATCGAGATTGCAAAATCATGGTGCCCTGTCTCCGAAACGGTCTTGGCACGTTCGAAGAACTTGCGTGCCTTTTCGCGATCGCCTTGCGGTGTGTTGTTGTCAGCTTCGGACATACGCTCTCAAATAGACCACGTGTCGGATGCACCCTTGGTGTAACCCAAAATAGTATAGTTGAACGCAACCAGAAAATCACCTAATCTTTGCCTGGCATCTGGTTTGGAAACAAATCCGCCTCCGCCAGCAATTCGATGTACGACGACCTCAAAATTATCTTCTATCCCGACCCCCGCCTCAAAAAAATCAGCCCGCCAGTCACCGTGTTTGATGAAAACCTGACCGCACTAGCCACCCGAATGCTCGCACTGATGCACGGGTCGCGTGGTGTAGGGCTGGCAGCGCCCCAGTTGGGCATCAACCAGCGGCTATTCGTGATGTGTGCCACCGGTAAGCCGGAAGACGACAAGGTCTTCGTCAACCCAGTTCTCAGTGACGCCGCCGGCGATGCCGAAGACGATGAAGGTTGCCTTAGTCTGCCGGAAATACGCGCAAAGATCCTCCGTTCGCTGACACTGCGCATCGATGCGGTTGACCTCAAGGGCGTACCCTTTTCCCAGGTTGCCGAAGGATACATGTCCCGTATCTGGCAGCACGAGGTGGATCACCTCAATGGGACCCTGATCCTCGACCGAATGGGCATGGTAGCTCGCCTTGGGGCACGCAAACAGCTCAAAGAACTCGAAGCCCGCTATCTGGACCAACAGGGTAAGAAGTGACCGCCCCCCTGCCCCTGGCCATCCGTTTTGCCGGCAGCGGTGAATTTGGACTGCCGACACTCAAGGCAATCCAGGCATCGGGGGCCCGCATCGTGCAAGTGGTCACGCAGCCCGATCGCCCCGCCGGCCGGGGTCGAAAGCTTACCTCAACGCCCATCGGCCAGTACGCACTGGCGCAGGGCCTTCCCCTGCTCACCACCACGGACATCAACGCGGAAACTCTACCGGCTGCGGATGTCATGGTGGTCATCGCATTTGGTCAGAAGATCGGCCCGGCCGTCGTGGATCAACCGCGTTTGGGAAGCATCAATTTGCACGCATCGCGCTTGCCCCTCTATCGTGGTGCCGCCCCCATCAACTGGGCAATCCTGCGCGGTGAAGCCACCACCGGCAATTCCGTCATCCGTTTGGCCCAGCGCATGGATGCTGGTGACATTCTGGGGCAGTCGCTGATTACCATCGGCGGCCTGGAAACAGCCGGTGAACTGCATGATCGCCTTGCAATCGACGGGGCCGACCTGGTGACCCGAGTATTGAAAAATCTGATGGCTGGCACGGTTGTTGAACAAAAGCAGGACGATGCCTCAGCGACTCAAGCGCCCAAGCTCACCCGGCAAATCACCCAACTGAATTGGCAAAAACCGGCCACCGAATTAGCCCTGCAGATTCGCGGCCTGTATCCGTGGCCCGGCTGCCGGGTGGAATGCCTCATCCCAGGGGCTCAAACCGCGCGGTTGACCCTAGTGCGATGTAGTGTGGTTTCGCAAACCAACGTCCCCCCCGGTGGGATCGACGCCCTCGGTCACATTGCAACTGCCGTGGGGAGTCTTGAGATTGTCGAGCTTCAGCCTGAAGGCCGCCGTCCCATGTCTCTGGAAGCCTACCGTCGTGGCCACCACTGGCCGGCCGGTGCCCGATTGCAGTCCATCCTCTGAATACCATGAACGCGCGCGATCAAGCCCTCATCCAACTCAACGGCCGCGCCTTTCCCCATTGGCCTGTCCCGAAACATCCGTTCCCGCGAGCCACCGGGAGAAGGGCCGATGTGCATACACCCGATGCGCGCGATAGCGCGCTCGCGGAACAGCTTTACATAGGGGTCGTCAAAAATCTTCTCCTGCTGCAAAATCTGATCGAACATTTCTCCGGGCATCCGCTGGGCAATATCGACCCGATCATCCAAAAGATTCTTGCCATCGCCCTCTACCAAATGCGGTTTCTCACGCGCATACCCGCATCCGCGGCAGTCAACGAAGCGGTCGAACAGGTGAAGCGTTTTGGTCACCCCCGTGCCGCAGGCATGGTGAACGCCGTGTTGCGCAACGCAACCCGCCAGCCATCCCCCGCCGATCCTACGAACCCAGCCGATTTTGCCCGGCTCGTACTCTCCCATCCAGGTCCGCTTTACGAACGCGCGTGCCAACTGCTCGGTGCCGACGGCGCACTGCAATTCTGCCACCATAACAATGCGCAGCCGCCGCTGATTGTCCGGATTTCTCCCGGCGTTGATCCGAGCGCGCTGGTCGACGCCTTGGTCAACCCCACGCCACATCAGCAGCCCGGATTTTTCGTCATCGAACAGGGCAGGCGTTCGCTGCTTGCCAGGTGGGCCGATGAGAATCTCGCTTATGTTCAAGACCCTACCGCAGGCAGCGTTGTTCCCCTGTGCGATATCCGCGCCGGCATGACCGTGCTCGATCGCTGTTGTGGCCTGGGCACCAAAACGATTCAGCTTCGCCAACTGCTCGGCGATACCGGTCGACTTTTTGCCATGGACCCGTCCCCTCAGCGGATGGAAATTCTAAGCCGCGTAATCGAGAGCCACGGGTGGGCGAACGTTCAGCTTTTGCCTCATGCCTGGTTTTCCGAACTGCCCGTACCGCTTAGCGGGAAATTTGATCGCATCCTGATCGATGCCCCATGCTCCAACAGTGGTGTACTTGCTCGCCGCCCCGAAGCGCGCTATCACCAAACCGCGGCCTCCACGCGCTCGTTGACAAAAATTCAGCTTGCTTTGCTCGATGACTGCGTCCCGCACCTCGCCCACGAAGGCCTTATCGTTTACAGCACCTGCAGCATCTGGCCGGATGAAAATGAGCAATGTATCGCCGCGTTTTTGAAAGCTTATCCCAACTTCAAGTTGATAGTCTCCAAGACAACATATCCGTCTTCTGCTGAAGGAAAAATCACGTATCACGATGGTGGCTATTACGCGGTGCTGCTTTCTTCTTAACGGGAAAGCCGAAATTGCGCGCTTCATAAATCCGCCCGGTCTTTTCTGGCGCAGTGGTCCGCAAAAATGAGTTCCGCTTAACAACCTGTCGCCTGCGCGTTAATCTTTGAGCATGGACGCCGTCCACCAGCAGTGCATTAATCCAGACTGTGCCGCCACCTTTGGTGTCGACGAGATCCGTGTTTCCTGCGCGCGTTGTGGCGGATTGCTCGATATCCGCTACGACTTCAACCGACTTTCAGTCCCCAAGAGCCTCAGCTACTTCGAACATCGCTGGAGCACGCGCGGCACCAGTACCGCTGGGCGGCTGGATTTTTCGGGGGTTTGGCGCTTCCGTGAACTCATGCCCTTTTACCGCAGCGAGGATGAAATCGTCAGCGTCGGTGAGGGGCGCACTTCGCTCCAGCAGGCAGACCTGCTCGGGCAGCAAATCGGTATGCGGCCCGGTAACTTGTTTCTCCAGTACGAAGGGCTCAACCCCAGCGGAAGCTTTAAAGACAACGGAATGGCTGCTGCTTTTACCCATGCCCGCATGGTCGGTGCCAGACGGGTTGCCTGCGCTTCTACGGGTAATACCAGCGCCAGCCTTGCCCTCTTTGCCTCTGGCGCGCAGATGCACGCCATCGTTTTCATCGGTAGTGGAAAAATTTCCTTCGGTAAGCTTTCCCAGGCCCTCGACTACGGCGCACTCACGCTGCAGATTCTTGGTGATTTTGATGACTGCCTTCGCCGAATTCGACAGATTGCCATCGATATGCCGCAGTTGGGCATCTACCTGATGAATTCCGTTAATCCCTTTCGGCTGGAAGGGCAAAAGAGCATCATCTATCGCATCCTCGAAGCGCGCGACTGGCAAAGCCCTGATTGGATCATCGTACCCGGGGGTAATCTTGGAAATTGCTCGGCGTTTGGTAAAGCGTTCATGGAGCTGCGCGAGCTCGGGCTTATCAAAAAAATCCCTCGGCTGGCGGTCATCAATGCGGCCGGAGCCAACACCCTTGATGAGCTGGTCAACCGCAGGAACGTGCGCTGGGATGATGGCCGATACGATGCCAGCGTGATTCAAAAACTTTATGCGGGGATGGACGAAAGCAATTACCGCCCGCATACCGTCGCCAGCGCCATCGAGATCAGCCGCCCGGTCAACCTTCCCAAGGCCCTGCGCGCGCTTTCGGTCATGAACGGCGTGGTGCGGCAGGTGACCGA
>JBBSFP010000257.1:0-4609 GCA_038238625.1 Tepidisphaerales bacterium | reverse complement strand
TACCGCAAATAAGGGTGGTGGTGAAGGCAGCGACACCCACCTGGTGAGCGAAGACAGGGACGATCTTTTCTATGTCCGCGCTATCCATGTCAATCAGGTCGCACCGGTAGTCGATCCCGCTACCGCTCCAGCATCGGCGGGGCAAAACACCATCTACCTTTGCGTCGCGCCTACCTTTTCGAGTGTGAACGGGCACGTCGAAAACGTGAGTACTACGCTCACGCTGGTCGTCGTAATCGCGATGGTGGCGGCGGCACTGCTTTGCTTCTATGTCGCGCGGCGACATTCGCAGCCGTTGGTGGAACTCACATCGTTCGCCAACACCCTGGCGCGCGGTGAGTTTAATCGTCGATTGCTTTCGCCGCTGGTGGATGGGAAGGTGGGTACGCTCGGCAAATCGTTAAATATGATGGCCGATTCGCTCAGCCGATTGGTTGCCCAGACACGGCAGGACAAAGCCGAGCTGCAAACCATCCTGGCCAGCATGAACGAAGGGGTAATCGCCACTGACATGGAGCAGCGGATCCTGCTGGTCAACCAGGCGGCCGCACGGTTGCTGGGGTTTAGCGCTGAAGGTGCTACTGGCCGTCGATTGTGGGAAGTGGTGCGCCACGCCGCGGTGTTGCAAGCTGCGACGGCGGTGCTCGCCAATCGCGACAGTCGGATGTTCCCCATCGGCCCGCTGGACGGCCGCCACCTGGAGGTAACCATCTGCACTTTCCCACAGACGGGCGCGGGGGTTTTGGAGCCAGCCGTCGCCGGCAATGGCGATCCGAGTACCAGCAACGCGCGTGATTTGCAGGAACACATCACCCCCATGGCACGCAACGTCACCGCTGCCCATCTGTCGGGTGTTGCCGAAGGCCTGATCCTGGTGGCGCACGACACCACGCAGTCGGTGCAGTATCAAGAATTGCGAAAAGAGTTCGTCGCCAACGTTTCGCATGAGCTGCGCACTCCGCTGACGATCATTCGCGGGTTTTCTGAAACGCTGCGCGATGGCGCGATGGATGATCCGCTCAAGAAGGATCAATACCTGCGCATCATCGAGAAGCATGCCGATCAATTGACCAACCTGGTGAACGATTTGCTGGAACTGTCACGATTGGAAAGTCAGCCGGGCATCGCCCGCCGAACGACGGTCGATTTAGGATCGGTGGTGCGCAAGATCAAAGAATTGCTTGTCCCTGCCGCCGACAAAAAGCGCCAAACGTTCAGCGTTCAGGTGGCTCCAAATCTGCCGTTGGTTGTGGGTGATCCTGATTACCTGGAACGTGCGGTGGCCAACCTCGTTGACAACGCCGTTAAATATAGCCCTGAAGGGGGGCGTATCGCCGTGTCGGTTTCAATGGAGCACGCGCCCCTGCCGGCAAGCGGGCGCGGCGAAAATGATCCAACCGAACTCGTTGTCGTGGAAGTGACCGATAACGGGATCGGCATACCGCCCGACGACCTCCCGCGGATTTTCGAGCGCTTTTATCGCGTGGATCGTTCACGCTCGCGCGACATGGGCGGGACCGGCCTGGGCCTGTCTATCGTCAAGCACGTCGTGCAGAGCCATGGCGGGCGGATCGATGTCAACAGCCAGCCCGGCATCGGTACCACTTTCATTCTGCGATTTCCGGCGCCCCCGGGGCTTTCCCGGGCCGTGCCGGTATAGCCTTTTCCACACGACCAAAATTGACGCAAATAAAAAACCGCGGGATTAAAAATCCCGCGGCTGAAAAGCCGTCGCACGTCCTGGCCAATCCCTTCCCGGATGGCGTATCGCGTGATCCAAGGCACGCGACTTCATACAAACAATGCCTGCCACATAAACAATGGCTGCATTGTTATTTCTTGACGCCGAGAATCGCATCCTTGGCGATTTTGGAGACCGAAAATTTCACGCTCTTCTTGGCCTTGATCTGCATCGGCTCGCCGGTTGCGGGGTTGCGTCCCATGCGTGCCTTGCGGTCGACCATCTTCAATTTCCCGAGTCCGGGAATGGTGAAGGTGTTCTTCGCCTGCTTGTAAGCGAGGTCTGCTAACGCCTGCAGGAACGTGACGACCTGTTTCTTGTTCATCCCTTCGACGTTTTCGGAGAGATAGGTAGCGACTTCCGACTTGGTCATGGGCTTAACTGCGACCTTAGCCATACGATTGACTCCTTCCAAAATTCTGTTCTGCGCACTGCGTCAGGCCTCGACAACGAGGCGCGAGGCGCATTGCAATTGCCGGAAATTAGCCATTTCCCGCGAGTTTTCAATGCCTGGCGGTAAAAAAGCTCTATTTTATTCGGAATTCGGTCGCACCCCTGTTCTTCCGTCAGTTTGCGCTTTGTCATAAACTTCGAACCATTGTCGCGCTCGAGGCCCGCGCGGGGGCCGTTTTATTCGTTATATTGCATTGCTCGCAGATACAGAGATTCACCATGGAAATGCGAAAAATCGGTATCATTTTGAATGGCGTCACCGGCCGCATGGGCACCAATCAGCACCTGCTCCGCTCCATCGTTGCCATCATGAAACAAGGGGGAGTGAAGGTGAATGCCGACCTGGCGCTGATGCCCGATCCCATCCTCACCGGGCGCAACGAAAACAAGCTTGCCGAACTGGCAAAGCGTGCGGGGGATGAACTTTCGTCGGCTCCACTGAAGTACACCACCGACTTGCAACAACCGCTGGGCGACAAGGCCTACCCGATCTTTTTTGATGCCTCCGGTACCCTGCAGCGCGGGCAGTTCGTGGAGATGGCCGTCAAAGCGGGGAAGTCGATCTACTGCGAAAAACCCACGGCCACTAATACCGCCGAAGCCATGCGGCTCGCGCAGCTGGTCGAAGGGGCGAAGCTCAAGAACGGCGTCGTGCAGGATAAGCTGTGGCTTCCCAGTTTCCGAAAGATAGCCATGCTGCGCGAACTGGGTTTCTTCGGGAAAATTCTCTCAGTGCGTGGGGAATTTGGATATTGGGTTTTTACAGGGATCGATCAGGATCAACCCGCTCAGCGCCCCAGCTGGAATTACCGCGAAGAAGATGGTGGCGGCATCATGGTCGACATGTTCTGCCATTGGCAGTACGTGATTTCCAACTTGTTCGGTCCAATCAAGAGCGTGATGGCGCACGGCAATACCGATCTGCCGGAGCGCCGGGATGAAGCTGGGAAAGTGTATCCTGCGACGGCGGATGATTCTGCCTATGCGATTTTTCTGCTCGCCGACGGCACGGTGTGTCAGTTCAACTCGAGTTGGTGCACGCGGGTGCGGCGGGACGATCTGCTGACGGTGCAGGTGGATGGCGTGAAGGGATCAGCGGTGGCGGGGCTGCGAGAGGTGTACGTGCAATCCGCCGCCGAAACACCCAAGCCGGTGTGGAACCCTGATATCGCGCAACCGATCGACTTTAACGGGGGTTGGCAAAAGGTGCCCAACAACATCGAGTATGACAATGCTTTTAAGATTCAGTGGGAGTTGTTTTTGAGGCATGTGGCTCTTGATGAGCCGTTCCGCTGGACGCTGCGCGAAGGGGCCAGGGGCGTGCAGCTTGCCGAAGCAGGATTAAAGAGCTGGAAAGAGCACCGCTGGGTGGAAATGGAGTAGGCGTGTCGAGCGAATCGGTGGATTTATCTTGCTGCGCGATTCACACGCAGACCAACAAACCCTGGACGCTTCAGCAGTGCATTGAAGGGTATAGCCGGGCAGGTGTGCGCGGAATTTGTGTGTGGCGGCATGTTCTGCAGCCCATGGGTGCCGCTGCTGCGGGCAAAATGCTGCGCGATGCCGGCATGCGCGTGCCGGCGCTGGTGCGCGGTGGTTTTTTTGTAGCGGGTGCTGAAAAGTCGCGCGCCGCTGCGCTGGATGAGAATCGCCGCTGTATTGACGAAGCCCAGGCCGTCGGCGCGGAAATGATCGTGCTGGTGGTCGGCGCGGTGCCTGGCATACCGCTCGCTGAAGCACGCAGGCAGGTGACTGACGGGATTGCCGCCATCGCCCCGCAGGCGGCAGCGGCGAACGTCAAGCTCGCCATCGAGCCTCTCCACCCCATGTATGCCGCCGACCGAAGCTGTGTGAACCGTATGGCCGAAGCCAGGCACATTTGCGAACAGATACAAAGCCCCGTCGTCGGCATTGCCTGCGATGTGTTCCACGTCTGGTGGGATCCGGAGCTGATGCAGGAAATCGCCCTCGCTGGGCAGCAGAAGACGCTCTTCGGATATCACGTCTGCGATTGGCGGGCGAATACGCGAGACCTGCTCAATGACCGTGGCCTGATGGGCGATGGGGTGATTGACTTGCGGGCCATCCGCGCGGCCATCGATGCCACGGGTTTTCGTGGCATGATCGAGGTCGAAGTATTCTCCCATGAATACTGGGAGATGGATCAGAGCCAGTATGTCCAGAAGATCACCCAGGCGTTCAGTCACTTTGTCTGAACGCTCGCGGGTTTTACCACGCCGGCGGTTTATCGACAATTGTCAAACATATCCAGCAATGAGCCAAGTGCTTTGTCGGCTGCGTGAATGACTTTTGCGTTGGCGGTATAGAGGAAGCTGGCGATGTGCAGATTGACAATTTGCCGGGGCAAATCGTCGATTGAAAAACCAGCGGGTTTTGCCCCGGTGCCGGGGGTGG
>JBBSFP010000256.1:0-4613 GCA_038238625.1 Tepidisphaerales bacterium | reverse complement strand
CTGATGCAGCTGGCGCCCGAGGCGATGGCCAACGATTTTGTGATCCCACTTTTCCTGGGAAAAGATGTCAGTGGCGAGCCGTTGATCGCAGACTTGAACAAGATGCCGCACTGCCTTATCGCCGGAACGACCGGCTCCGGTAAATCGGTGTGCATCAACACCATTATCATGTCAATCATGTACTTGCAGCGGCCTGACATGGTGAAGCTGATCCTGATCGACCCCAAGGTGGTGGAAATGGCTATGTTTAAAGACATTCCCCATCTGATGTGCCCTGTGATCAACGACACAGCGCGCGCCACCAGCGTGCTGGAATGGGCGTGCCAGAAGATGGATGAACGCTATGAGATTCTGGCCGAGGCGGGCGTGCGAAACATCCGCGATTACAACAAGCTGACGCTCGATGAACTGAAGGAAAGGTTTGAACCCGCCAGCGAAGAGGAGGAAGCCAAGATTCCCAAGAAGCTTCCATTTATCGTCATCATCATCGACGAGCTGGCGGACTTGATGATGACCAGCGGCAAGGAAGTGGAGGCGTTTATCGTTCGCCTGGCGCAAAAAGCGCGGGCAGTCGGGATTCACCTGATCTTGGCAACGCAGCGGCCCCAGGCAACGGTGGTCACCGGGCTGATCAAATCGAACATGCCCAGCAAAATTGCATTCCGTGTTGCGAGCAAGATGGACAGCCGGATTGTGCTCGACCAGAACGGCGCCGAACTTCTGCTGGGTCAGGGCGACATGCTGTTCCTGCCCCCAGGGGCGAGCAAGCCGATGCGCGGACAAGGAACGTATATCGATGACAAGGAAATGCGCGACAGCGTGAAGCTCATTCGGTCGTTGGCCGATGCGCAATATGAGCCAGACCTCATGCAGATCAAGGCCGCCGGCACGGTGGACGATGAGGCAACCAAGGACGATTTGTTTGACGCAGCCGTGCGCGTAGTTTTGGAAACCAAGCGCGGAAGCGTGAGCCTGCTGCAGCGGCGGCTGACGATTGGTTATGCCCGTGCGAGCCGTTTGATCGAGGCAATGGCAGCAGCGGGAATCGTGGGTGCCTACAAGGGAAGCCAGGCCCGGGAAGCGCAGATCACAATCGATGAATGGGACGCGATGCAGTCCGCGCAGCAGTCGGACGCGCAGAGCGGGATGAGCGTCTGACCGAATTTTGACTCCGATCAATCCGGGGCATCTGCCAACGAAGGGGTAGTCGTGGGCCGGGACGCCGGTGCCATCTGTCCGCTATGATGCGGGCGTGATGGAACGACGGATCGATGTTAATGTGGTCAACGGGGCATATGCGATCATCGTGCGCGCGGGGGTATTGGCTGATGTGGGCCAACTGCTGGCCGTAAAAAAGGCCCTGGTGCTCACCGATTCGCAAGTGGGGCCGATTCATTTTGAATCATTGCGTGCATCGCTGCACAGGGCGGGGTGTGCTGTGAGTCGGGCGGAGATACCTGCCGGGGAAGCGCACAAATTGATCGAAACGCTGCTGCCGGTATATGACACCTTTCTGGCGGCGAGGATGGAACGCAATACGCCTGTGATCGCGCTGGGGGGGGGGATGGTCGGTGACATGGCAGGCTTCGTCGCCGCCACTTTGCTGCGCGGGGTTCCGTTTGTGCAGGTACCCACGTCGCTGCTGGCGATGGTGGATGCGAGCGTGGGCGGGAAAACGGGGATCAACCATGCGGCGGGGAAAAATCTGATCGGTGCATTCCATCAGCCCATCGCGGTGTTTATCGATCCACAGGTCTTGCTCACCCTGCCGCCGCGAGAGCTGCGCAGCGGGTTGGCCGAGTGCATCAAGCACGATCTTATTCGGGATGCCGAAGAATTTGCCAAGCTGGAACATGACATTGAAAAGGCTTTGTCGCTGGACCTGGAGTACCTGACGGAATTGGTGGCCCACAACGTGGCGATCAAGGCGCGCGTGGTGGAGGCGGATCCGTTCGAAAAGGGGGAGCGGGCCCACCTCAACTTCGGACATACGTTTGGCCATGCCATTGAAAAGGTCACACATTTTGAGATATCCCACGGTGAGGCGGTGGCAATTGGCATGTGTGCCGCGGCGGCACTAGCGCAGGAACTGGGGATGCTGGCCGCGTCCGATCGGCGTCGGATCGAGGCCCTGATCCAGCGGGCGGGCCTACCGTGTCGCGCGCCGGGTTTGTCCATTGATGCCGCCATGGAGGCAATGGCGTATGACAAAAAAGTGTCGGCGGGCCGGGTGCGATTTGTACTGCCCGAACGCATTGGTCGAGTGGTCATTCGTGAGGATGTAGAAGCGTCGGCAGTGCGGGCAGCATGGCGGAGTGTGACGTGACGGCGCTGCGCTATTGGCTGCAACTTTCGCTCACTGATGGGATCGGGCCGATTCTGGCGCGGCGCATCATTGAGGCAGCCGGCAGTGTGGCGGCGGCATGTGAAGCGAACGGCACGCTGCTCAAAAGCATTGAAAGAATCGGGCCTGCAAAAGGGACAGCCATTGCCGAATCGCTGCGGCGGGCCGGCGAATTGGTGGAAGCAGAACTGGAGCTGGCCAACCGATTGGGCGCGCGGATCATTTGTCCAGACGATGTGGAATATCCGGTGTTGCTTAACACGATTCCTGATCCGCCTTTGGTGCTGTATGTGCGCGGGATGATTGAACCGCGCGATTTGAACAGCATTGCCATTGTTGGCAGCCGGCGCTGCAGCTATTACGGACGCGAGCAGGCAGAGCGTTTTGCCGGTTTACTGTCGGGCGCGGGATTCACAATTGTGAGCGGCGGAGCGCGCGGGATCGATTCTTCAGCGCACCGGGGGGCGCTGGCACATCCACAGGGACGGACCATCGCGGTATTGGGTAGCGGCGTGGATGTGCCCTACCCGCCGGAAAACGCCGCATTGTATGATCAGATTGCAAGCCGCGGCGTGGTGATGAGCGAATTTGCGATGGGGACGCCCCCGTCAGCGGAAAATTTTCCTCGTCGAAACAGGATCGTGTCGGGAATCGCGCGCGGGGTCTTCGTGGTGGAGGCAGATGAGCGCAGCGGCGCGCTGATCACGGCACGGCAGGCATGCGATGACCATAGCCGGCCGGTATTTGCATTGCCCGGACGGGTGGACAATGCGCTGTCGCATGGCCCGCACCACTTGATACAAAACGGGGCGGTGTTGGTAGGATCGTTGGAAGATATTCTTGACAATCTTGACCCCCCGCCCCAGGGCGCGATGGAACCGGTCGCGGAGACGACCCTTTTCCAATCGCCTGCTGAACTGCAACCGATTGAATCTCATGCGCTAAGCGATCGCCAACGGCTGATCGTCGGCAAGTTATCGAAGGATGCGGCAAGCATCGACGCCCTGGTCGATCAATGCAATCTGCCTGCAGCGGCCATCCTGGGTGAGCTGACGTTGCTGACGCTGAAGGGTGTCGTTAAACGCGTGGATGGCCAGGGTTTCGTGAGAGCGCGGTGAACATGAATATCCGCTACGACCTGGTCTGCTGTTTTGTAATCCGTCCGGCTGCCGCGGATTCCAGCGAAAAGCATGAGCTGCTGCAACTGCGCCGCAATGCCAGCGATTACATGGGGGGCACGTGGCAGCCGATTTCCGGCACCATCGAAACCGGTGAGACGGCATCGCAGGCGGCGCTGCGTGAGCTGGCCGAAGAGTCGGGCCTTACGCCCATCGAATTTTTTTACTTCGGGGTCGGCGCGTTCTACATCGTTGGAATCGATACCCTCTACCACCGCACCGCCTTTGCCGCCATCGTCGGCCGGGATGCAACAGTGCGGCTCAACGACGAACACGATGCCTGGCGCTGGGTCGGGTTCTCAACGGCACGGCAGACCTTCATGTGGCCCGATGAATGGCGGCTGATCGACGAAATGAAAGCGGCGATATTGCAGCCCTCGTTAGCGCGCGAGCATCTGCGCATTTTGTAACAAAACATCGACCCGCGCAACTATACGGCCACCTCTACTGGATTCGATCAATTCCATTCATTAGCGGGCGCAGCACCGTGGGGATGCTGATGCTGCCGTCGGTGTTTTGAAAGTTTTCCATGATCGCTATCAGAACCCGCGGGCAGGCGATGGCGGTGTTGTTGAGCGTGTAGCAGAACACGGGGGACGATTTGGCATCGGGCGTCGGGCGGTAGCGCAGATTGAGGCGGCGGGCCTGAAAGTCGCGCAGCGCACTCCCACTGTGGGTTTCACCATATCCATTTCGGCTGGGCATCCAAGTTTCGATGTCGTACATGCGCCACTTGCCCTGGCCCATGTCGCCGGTGCAATTTTTGACCACGCGATAGGGCAGTTCTAAATCCTGCAGGATCGATTCACTGTTAGCGATAATTTCTTCATGCAACTGAATATGCTCGGCATCATCGGCGGCGTGAATGATGACCTGCTCCACCTTATCAAACTGATGCACGCGATAGAGCCCGGCAGTGTCCTTCCCCGCGGCACCAGCCTCGCGGCGGAAACAGGTGCTGGTGGCACAGTAGCGCTTGGGAAGATCCTCGGCGCGTAACATCTCATCTGCATGAAAACTGGCCAGCGGCACTTCGCTGGTACCGACCAGTACGGAATTATCCTGCGTGATATACGCCTGCTCACGCCCCG
>JBBSFP010000255.1:0-4617 GCA_038238625.1 Tepidisphaerales bacterium | reverse complement strand
TGCCAACACCGGCGCGATCTCACCGCAGGAAGTGCAGGCCAACCAGCTGCAGACTGATACGATTCTTAACAGCATTAATCGCATCTCCAACACAACCCAGTTTGATGGCGTAAATCTTTTGGACGGCACGCTCGATTACATCACCACGGGTGTGACCAACGCTGCGATTTCCACGGTGCAAATCAACGCGGCTACCGTCCCGACGGGGGCGACGACGCCCGTAGTCATCGGTGTCACCGCGAGCGCGAAAACCGGTCAACTGAGCTACAACAACGGCACCCTGGTGGATGATGTCACCCTTGACATCAAAGGAAATCAGGGATCACAGCAACTCAATTTTGCCAACGGGACCACTGATGCCAGCATCGCATCGGCGGTCAATTCCGTGAAAGGTCAGACGGGCGTGAGTGCCGTGGCGAGCACGGATACCCGTCTCTACTTTAACAGCACGGATTATGGCTCCAATCAGTTTGTGAGCGTGCAGGAGGTGGCAGGAACTTTTGTGCCGACGACTCCGGTTGCTAAGGGAGTGGATGCCGCTGTAACGATCAATGGGCAGAAAGCAGATGTCAGCGGGTTGAAAGCCTCGCTGCGGACGGTGAACCTTGATCTAACCCTCGATCTGACCGCCACGTTCGGAACCACCCTTGGCAGTACCAGCTTCAACATCACCGGCGGTGGATCGAGGTTTCAACTGTCTTCGAAAGTCAACACCGTCGGTCAGGTGAACATCGGTATCGAATCAGTCTCCACTGCCCGGCTGGGGAACAGCATCGTGGGCACCCTTTCAACCCTGGGGAGTGGCCAGACCAACGCGCTGGCCAGCGGAAATACCGTGCAGGGCCAGCGGATCATTGACGCGGCGGTCCAGCAGGTGTCGCAACTCCGTGGGCGCTTGGGCGCATTCCAGAAAGACGTGCTGGCCACCAACGTAAACAACCTGCAGGTTTCGCTGGAAAACATCACCGCCAGCGAAAGCAGCATTCGCGATACCGACTTTGCCGTGGAAACTGCATTGTTGACGCGGGATCAGATCCTGGTGCAAGCCAATACGGCGGTGCTGGCCCAGGCGAACACCACTCCACAGAGCGTGCTCGCGCTGCTCAAAGCCTAGAATCAATTCTGAAAAAACCGATCATCGAAAAAGCATCCCTCGCAAATCCTGGACGGCGCAAAACCGCGACAGCGGTGAACACCCCAGAGAGACGGCTCAGCACGGGCCGTCTTTTTCTGTTTCGCGGTCAGGCCAGTGCCAGGGAATCTGCAATCGCCGCTTCGATGCCAAACTGAGGTTGGTAACCGCTTAGCTTTTGCAAGAGTGATGTGTCGTAAATGCGATGCCGCGCCACATGAGCACGGTCGGGCGACTGTTTCACAAAATCATCAATCCGCATCGATTCGAAGAGCAGGGAGGTCTTGAGGAGGTCGGCGATGATCTGGTAGTACTGGCGGGTGCTTACAGTGTCGCGACCGGCGCAGTTGCAGATTCGTCCGAACATCGCCGGATTGCCTGCCACATGCGTGATGCACGCGGCGATTTCTCGATTCCATACCGGCTGTATGAGCAATTGCCCATCGGCCAACAAACGTAGTCCGGTGCCGCTGCGAATCCGTTCTGCCAGCTTCGGGTCACGCAGCGCCAATGGATCACATCCAAGCGGTTTCCCATGGCCCAGGATGTGCGGTGGCCGTAATACCGTCACCGGGAATTTCACTTCCTCCCACGCCGACATGAAGTACGCTTCGCATTCCAGCTTTCGCACACCGTAAAGCTGTTCCGAAATTTTTGCGGCATCTTCGTTCAGCGGATACTTGGCCGCGGGGTTGTATGCGTAAACGTAATCCGTGCTGATGAAGATGTAATGCGCGCACCGACCCTGCAGCGCGTCCACCGCACCGATGGCATCTTGCCGCTGAAAGGCAGCGCAGTCGACCACCAGTTCCCACTCGGTGTTGGCCAAACTTTTCATTAGCTCGTTGGGTTGAGTGCGATCTACTCGAATCTGGACAAGATTCGCCGACATGGCGGATTTGTTGCCGCGCGAAAGGCTTGTCACGTCCCACCCATTCTGTTGGAGATGGGAAACGACAGCCCTCCCCAGAAATCCTGTTCCGCCGATGATCAGTGCCCGCTTGCTCAAGATAATTCCTCCGCAAAATGAGCGGCGATCCTATGCCGCCGGCGCGGAGATTCTATCCCAATCGCAATCACAAATGAGCCATGCTGGTTTGACGATCCGATGGGCCAAGGTTAAAATTCTTAACTGGAATTTGCTGAGAATTCGATCTTTGTTACCCAACGTTTTTAGAGGGTTTTATGCGTGCCAGCGAAATTCGCCGGGGTCAGGCCGTCATGTTTGACGGCAAGTTGTACGTCGTTACCAATGCCGATCACAATACCCCGGGTAACCTTCGGGCCAAAGTACAGTTCAAGTTACGAGATGTGGCCAAGGGGACGATTCAGGATCGCCGGGTGGGCGCTACCGATGACATCGAAACCACCACGCTGGACGCTCGCAATGTGGAGTATCTTTACTCTGACAACGAAGGTCACGTCCTGATGGACCTGGAAAACTACGAACAGGATTCCATTCCCAAGACGGTATTCGGCGATGATATTCTTTATCTGAAGCCCAACACTGCGCTCACCGCGATGTTCCATGATGGCAAGGTTGTCAGCTACGATCTCCCCAAGACGGTCGATTTGAAGGTCACCGACACTCCGCCCGGGATCAAGGGTGCGACGGCCACTAATCAGCAGAAAGAGGCCACGTTGGAGACCGGCCTGACAACGCGCGTGCCGCCGTTCATTGAAATCGGTGAAATCATTCGCATCAGCACCGAAACCGGGCAGTATTTGAGCCGCGCCTGAGGCTGTTGCAAAATATGTAAAAACTGACGCCCCGCGCTTTGGCGCGGGGCGTTTTTTGTTGGCTATGTTTGAACACGGCTCGTCAGAGCATGCGCAATCGAGTCGTCGCGCTTCGATCACCTGTTGCTGAGATCGGGCGTCTCTTTCAGCGGCACAAGGATTTTGACGATCTCGTTGAGCACCTGGATTTGCGAAAGGGTCGCATCGATCCGGGTGACCCGCTCGGGTGGATAAAACTCCAGCACGGGTCGCGTCTCACTGTCATACGTCTGCATACGCTTTGCAATCACGTCGTCGTTGGCATCGTCAAAACGATTTTCACGCAATGCGCGGCGGCGAAGGCGCTCGACCATCTTGTCAACATCGTCGCACTTGAGGTGGATCACCTTAAGTACGTCGAGCGTGTCTTCCAGAAGGCGTGCCTGTTCCACGTTGCGCGGGATGCCGTCCAGCACCGCGATCTCTGTTTCGGGGAAGAAACGGTTGACGTATTCCATGCCAATCATGTACTGCTTCCAAAGATCGACGGTGAGCTGATCGGGCACCAGTCGACCGGTGCTGGAAAATTGCCAGAAGGTTCGGCCCATTTCGCTTTGCAAATCGAGCGAGCGGAAGATGTCGCCACAGGCAACGTGGAAGAACCCAGGGATCGTCCCGATGATTTTCCCCTGAGTGCCCTTGCCACTTCCCGGAGCGCCGAACAATAGCAGGGTTTTGTAGCGTGCCTCTTTGCGAGCACCCCCTGCGGCGCGCGGGGGCGGGGGGGGGCTGGAAGAAGGAATGGCCGGTTGGGGGGTTTTGAGCGTCATGCTTCCTCCTGCTCTTTGAGCTTGGCCAACACGCCGAAATCCTCCAGCGTGGTGGTGTCGCCCTTGATTTCACCGCCGGCGGCCAATTCCTTAAGAAGGCGGCGCATGATTTTTCCACTGCGGGTTTTGGGAAGGGCTTCGGTGAAACGGATTTGATCCGGCCGCGCCAGCGCGCCAATTTCCTTGGTAACCACCGCCATCAGTTCTTTCTTGAGATCTTCGGATGGTTTACGGCCGGTCTTAAGGGTCACGAACGCCGCGATACCCTGGCCTTTCATCTCGTGCGGCATGCCGACGCATGCAGCTTCGGCTACCGAATCGTGCGATACCAGAGCACTTTCAATCTCGGCCGTGCCCAGGCGATGTCCGGAGACATTAATCACGTCATCGACACGTCCCATAATCCAAAAATATCCATCGCTGTCGCGCCGGGCGCCATCGCCCGTAAAATAATAGCCCGGTACATCCGTCCAATATTGTTTCACATACCGATCAGGATCGTTGAAGATCCCGCGCAACATGCTGGGCCAGGGCTTACGAATTACCAGCAAACCGCCCTGGTTAGCGGGCAGTTCCTTCCCTTCGCGATCGACGATGGCTGCATCCACCCCAAAAAACGGCAGCGTCGCAGTCCCCGGCTTGGTGGGGGTAACGCCCGGCAGGGGGGAAATCATGATTCCACCGGTTTCCGTCTGCCACCAGGTGTCGACGATGGGGCATTTCCCATGTCCTATGACCTGCTGATACCAGATCCATGCTTCCGGATTAATCGGCTCCCCGACGGTGCCCAGCAGGCGCAGCGACGAGAGATCGTGTTTATCAGCCAGCTCGCGCCCCGATTTCATGAACGCCCGAATCGCCGTTGGCGCGGTGTAGAAAATGTTCACCTTGTGCCGTTCGATCATCGCCCAGAAACGGCTGAAATCCGGAAAATTC
>JBBSFP010000254.1:0-4654 GCA_038238625.1 Tepidisphaerales bacterium | reverse complement strand
CGCGCGCCATGCCCAGGTGTGAAAGACAATCGCTGCGATTGCTGGTGACTTCGACATCGATCACGGTGTCGCTGCCGTGGGTTTCGATCACTTCCACCGGTAACCCGCCGTTCGTAAGCGCATCGGCTGCCTGCTCGGGGCTGGGCCGTTGCGGCAGGTAATCGGCGAGCCATTCCATGCTGATCTTCATGGGCGAAAATCTAGCGGCGGCGGGGCCAACAGTCGAGCAGATGGGAGGCGGGGCGAACCGCTCTATGGTACTGGCAATGATTGCGGCTGCGTGGCTGGACCCACGACCTGGTAGACGCTGCCATCGGCCAACTTGCGCATCGAGATGAGTTCAAGCGTGATGCGTAGTTCGTCAAGCGTCGGCATGTTGCGACCGCGTTCACGCGATGCCAGACGGGTATAAATTACCAGCCCGTGCCCCTGCAGCAGGCGCTGCTCCATGTCATGCATCTGCTGCGAATATCGCGGGTTTGGCTGACCGGTCCCTGGATCAATCTTCTGCGGGAACAGCGACGCATTGGCTCCCATGAGCGTCAGCCCGTCCGCAGCGGTGGAATAGATCGGCGTGCCCAAATTGACCTCGGTGCCCACGTACCGCAGCAAGTCACTCTCAAGCCAGGAGCGGCTGGAAAATTTACCGATGCCCTCCTCGTGCCACTGCGAAACCATTGCAATTGCATTTGCGCCATGAGCCAGCAGCAGGATCGAACACAGCGCCCCTGCAATAGCGGCGGCAAGGTTACCCCGCCGACCAGCCATCGTCACCAGCCGCGCCAGACCTCCTACAAAAAACAAAAGCACAAGCACATAGAGCGGTGAAAGAATGCGGTCGTCCAACGGCGTCTGCGCATCGAAATAGATCAACGATCCCACCAACAAAATGGCATAGCACACCATTGAGATCAGCAGCAGCGCGGGCAATGGCTCGCCGGGTTCGAACCAGGAACGTTGGGTGGATGAAGCGACAGCAAGCGCAATCAAAGCGGCAAGGGTTACACCGAAAAGCACATAGAGCGCCGGTGCCAGTCGATGGGCGAGGTAGCTGTCATCATTCCCCGAATAGGTTTTGGGGGCGATCCAAGCTGCCAGCGTGGTTTTTGCCTCGTTCCGCGCTTTATCTGTAATGCCATGCAGCGTTGCCGTGCGATCGGTCGCAGGCAGATTCTGGACATGGTTGTAGACCAACCAGCCACACATGGGCAGGCAGGCAATGACGCCGAACGCAAGGCTTTGGCGCAGGCGTGATGTCCAATCGGGGAGGTGGATGAAGATGGTCAGGGTCCCGGCAGCAATCCAAGCGGCACCGGCGAAGCGCGTCAGCAGCCCCGCCGCATAGGCAAGAGCGGCCAGGGAGATCCATATCGTGCGCATTGGCCCGGGCTGCTTCTGCCGCAGCCCCGCCGCCAGCGCGGCCACGCCGCTAAGTGTGAAGGTGATAAACAGCGGCTCCGACCACGCCAGGACATGCACGATCAACAGGTCCTGTTCCACCACGGCAAATGCCACGGCTATTACCACGGCGAGGCCCCCCCACCGCAGCCTGCGAACGTACGGCCACAAGATCGCCACCAACAACACCAGGTTCACCAGCATTAGTGCCGCATTCAACCAGCGCGCCGCAAACAGATAAGGGGCAACATTCGCAGACATCGGCAGCCATGAATCCGGACCATTGCCAAATATCGCATGCACCATGTACAGCGCCATGGGATACAGCGGTGGGAAATGGTTGGTGTGCGGCCGCAGCGAATGGGCGGCCGACAGGTAGTGGATCGAATCCGGTGAAAGCCCCACACAACGTGCGTTGGCATACAACACGGCCCCTGCGCCCAGCAGTGCCAGCAAAAGCACCGGTAACATCCAGACGAGCGCGCGATGTTGCGGTAAAAGCGGGGCCGATCCTTCGGTCATGGAACCGGCCATCTTAGCAGAACGGAGGGGATCGACTACAATGCCCGCATGGCCACGCTGTCGATTCCGCAAGGGTTGGATGATCCGATTAACGCCCGCATCCTGGCGATTTCTGAAGACAAGATCACAGGGTTTCAAGTCGACCCGATGGGCGAAATCTCGCGCGGCTGCGGGCTGGAGACCCCGTTGGTACGCGAGCGCATCATCGCCATGATGCAAGCGGGCGTAATTCGCCGGGTGCGGCAGACCCTGTTGTCAACCAGCCTGGCGCGCGGCTGCCTGGTGGCATGGGTTGTCCCGCAGGACAGGCTGAACCAGGCTTTTGATTACCTGTTTGAGCGCGATCCGTTTTCCGGGCATGTAGTCATCCGCTCCACCGATGCGGCGGTGGCCGGGTCGTGCTATCGCCTGTGGACCACGCTTAAGGTTCCACAGGGATTTTCATTGGAAAAACATTGCCAATATCTGGCGAGCGAGATCGGTGCCGAACGCTTCAGGCTGATGCCGGCCGAAAAACTCTTCGTGCTGGGGGTGGGGCATGTGCGGCGACGGGGGATGGAACCCGGATCAAAATCCGATCAACTCGCCGATGTCACTGATACCAACATTGTGGAGCTTAGCGAACTGCAATGGCGGGTGTTGATCGCGTTGAAACGTGAGTTCGGCGTGGACGAAATCAGGGAGCCCATTTGGGCCGCCCGCGCCGCTGAAGCGGGTGTTGACCTACCGGTATTTTACCAGGTGGCCAAAGGGCTTAACGCCCTGGGCGTGGTGGGCCGTTTTAGCACGTTTTTGGAGCACGTTAAACCGCTTTCAGATGGCCAGCGGGTGACGCGGTTCAATGCCCTGTTTCATTGGGCCGTTCCCCCCGGGCGTGAGATTGATACCGGGCGGGAAATCGGACGGTTTCACATCATGACCCACGCCTATTGGCGCGAAGGCGGGCCGGAATTTAACAACGTCAATGTCATGGGCGTGGCCCACGGGATGGAGAAGGACCAGGTATTGGCCCACAAGCAGGCAATAGATAGCCACCTGGCGTCCATCGGAATTGATGTTTCGTATACCAACGTTTTCTGGGGTGGCCGCAGCGAGATCAAGCCCAGCGAGATTTCCCCGATGGCCTACGAGCAGTTCTGCCGCGATCGCGGGCTGGACGTGGCTGCGATGCGGCTAACGTGATTGTTTGCTCCAGGTATGGGGAAGGCGGGCGGGAGTCCCTGCCGCCGTTGCACGAGGCCGCATTCCTGGAGCGACTGTATTCACAGTCAAGCCTCCGAGGCGAGATTTGGGTGTTTTGAATGTGGTAACGGACGCCGTCGCGGGCGAGGGCATTGAGGATTCTGAGGGACTGTTACAGGGACGCAGCTCAGCTGCGTCCGCGTATCGATTTGCCGATATCAGTTTTCACTGATCTTGATTTGACTGCCGGGAAGTGGCAGCTTTCTCCGCCGATCTGATCGTTTGACGTGCGGGCTTTTCGAATGAGCGGTTAAACGCCCTTGTGCGATCGTTGGGTTCGTCTCCAAGTTTAGAGCAGGCCACGACCCGTTGTTCTTCCAAAACAAGCGCCTGCACCTTGCAACCTACGATACTACGATTATCTGCCGCCACACCCACTTTGATATAGACCTCATCTCCTGATGGAATTTCAATTAACTCAGTTCGATAGAGTTTTCCTTTGCTCTGCTTTTGATCCGGTTTGGTAATGGATAGCATTGCCCAATAGACACCTTTGCCGGTCGTGGCCGGGAATTCTACCTCCTCGCCGCAGTCAAGCATCCCAGTTTCGATAAAATCAGTGTCGAAATTGAACTCGATTTTCAAGATAGCCGCTCCATTATTTTTGATAGCCACCACTACGAATGCTTCATCATCTGGTTTGCCTGGATCGAGCGGTGCGTAAATGACTAGATTTACATCCGGCTCCGACGGCCTGCTGGTTGCCGGAGTTTCCGCCCGAGCCTCATCGAAATGAAGCAGTGAGAAAGCCACTGAAAATAATGCGAGAATCAAATGCCTGAACATCGTATCAATTCCTCTTGAGGGGAAAATCAAAGGGCAGACCCCTTTGATTCCCCCCCCTGACCCTACCTCGCGCAGCATTGAAAGCGCAACTACGCGCCAGATATAGGGATATAGCTTAACTTGGTGGCATTAAGCTGCGTCCCGTATCGGTTTCCCGCTGTCGCGCTCAAGCTTAGTTCGAAGGCTGTGTGGTTTGGTCCATAGCCCCGCGGATGTCCGGAATGCCGGACTTGTTTGGCTCATCTCCTAACTTGGATCGGGCTACGACCCTTTGTTCTTCGAATATGAATGCCTGTAACTTACATTTGCTAAGTCTACGGTTGTCTGTCTCCGTTGGCACTTTGACGAAGACCTCAGTGCCAACCGGCACCTTAATCGGATCAACTTGCCGAACTAGTCTTTTATCGATTCCGCCTTTCAATTCAGGAGGAGCGACAATCATCAACATCCCCCAATATTCACCTTTAGGAGCCTTAGCCGGTACACCAAGGATCAAAGGTCCTTGTTCAGGCTCGAAGCCAAACTTGATTTCTATGTCTTTATCTCCGGTATTCTTGATTGCCACTAGGCTCTGTCTGTTGAATCCAAAATCCTAAAATACCGCTGGATCACGGCCCATTTGGCGATCGCCAGATAGTTCAAGGCCAGTTTCTCGTGGCGCGTGCCCAGCCGTCGGTTCTCTTTCAGCCAGTTCACGGAGCGTTCG
>JBBSFP010000253.1:0-4670 GCA_038238625.1 Tepidisphaerales bacterium | reverse complement strand
GAACCCTTGCTCGGAATACAAAAGAATGGTCTTGCCGTGCAGCGGTGAACCCTCCCACTGCGGCTGGTGGAAATTCCTGCGGCGCGATGGAAACCGCTCCGAACCCCACCGATATTCGTATGCACGCCAACCCGCTTGGAAGTTTCCCTCCAAAAGCAGCGACATGCTCAAATACCAATGGGCAGTGGCCGAATTTGGGTCGATTTGCAGCGCGCGATGGAAACACTCCCGGGCTTCAATGCGACGGCCCAGGTTTTCCAGCATCAGCCCCAGGTTCCACTGGGTGATGCATAAACCGGGCTGTAACCGGGCGGCGATCATAAAATGGTCGAGCGCCTGATCATCAAGCCCGCAAAGCTCCAGCGCCAATGCCAGATGGCTGTGAAATTCCACCCGGTGATCTGCCAACTTCACGGCATTTTGAAGAATGGGCACCGCGCCTTGCGGATTACCAGTACATATCAGTGCATATCCCAGGTTATTAAGAGTCTCGGGGATATGCGGCGCGAGCCCCGCCGCACGGGCGAAGATCTTCAGCGCACCGGCCAAATCCCCCTGTTTGGCGAGTGCATTACCACTGCGGGTTAGCTCAGCGGCTTCCTGTTCGCGGTTAGACAACGAGTAACCTGCTGAATTGCCTCACAGAAAATCAACCGCTAAAGCCCGGCTTCCACAGTTTCGCGCACGCGCGTAGAACTGAAATTAAACGCATCATCGCCCTTGCCCCACGCCCAATGCACCGTGAGCACGCCGTCGGCAAATTCGATCTTTTCATCCGACTTCTGCAGCACGTTTTTAACCGCCACGGTTTTGAAATTCTCTTTCAACGCCTGCTTCCCCATGTCATCGGCGCAGACGGCCTGCAAGGCATCGGCGATCACATACATGCCCGAGGTGGTGCCCACCCATTCCAGCGATTGCGGGTCGTTGGTGAAGCTGTCCCAGTCGATTTCAAAGGGGACAGTGAACCCGGCCGACTCGGCAATCTGCCGCTGCACAGCCGGGATGGTTTCGTCCTGATGTTCCTTGACCCTGCGTTTTTCTGCTAATCCCATGTGCGTCCTTTTGTTTGAATGGGTGAAACTTACGGTCAAAATGTTAGCAAAATATGAATAGGTGCCCGTTAGGATATCGCGGACCGGTCATTTTACTCTCGCAAGGCACATTCATGGATCAGCAGACATTCGATTTTCCACTGGTTGACACCATCAACAAACAGGCGGTGGAATTAACCCACCAGCGGATGCAGATTGTACCCGCCGGTCGCCCGGACCTGGCCTTTGAAATCACATTGCCCAAAAGCTGGGCGAACGATCCCTCGGCCACCGCTCCGGCCGGTGATGGAGCCGATTGGACGGTGCTGGCGGCCATGGCCGAGAAGCCTGCCCCCAACCCACCTTCCGCCGAGCCCGCGACGATTGCCTTCACACTGGTGACGGTCATGTGGCGGAAACTCAAGTTCGAAGTCCCGCTCAACGAATGGGCCGCCATGCAGATCGCCGCTCTGCAGGTGCAGATGCACAGCATGAAGATGTGGGGCGATGGTCGCGGCCCGGTGATTGACGTGGGAGGCTCAGCCCATGGCACGCTGCAGCGGCTGGAAGGGGGCGAGCCACGCAGCGGCATCCCCGTGGTGTTGCGCGCGATGTTGCGTTGCGACGCGCAGGATGCGTTCATGGTCTGGGGGATGTCGACTCCACAGGATTATCCAAAAGTCGCCGGCGATCTGCTGATTGCCGGGGCTTACTTTGCATTAACCCGACCGGTAAGCCCCACGGGGCCCGAGCCGTTGCAACGAGCGGCCATTGTTGAACCCGCGGTGGAGCTGCTGCACCCGGCCAGTTGGGCGTTTCGCCCCGTGAATTTGCCCGCCCCGGTTCCTGGAAAGGGGGGTCTGGATTTGTTGCTCATCGAAGACGATGCCCTGCGCGGTTATGTGCGCGTCAAGGCGATTGATCAGCGAATTACTCAAGCCAAATCCATGGATGCTTTGAAACAGGATGCCACCGAGGAAATGGCCAGCGCCAGCGTGCAACTCGACAAACCCTGGGCCGACGATCCCGACCCGATCCTGCACAATATTCCAAATCTCACCGCCGCCTTTATCACCACCGGCACGCTCGCCGGAAATCCCTCCGAACTGCATTTCGGCGTGGTAAACCGCCCGCCTCTGCTGCTGTGCGTGACGGCCCTGGCAGTTCCCGCTACCGTGAACGCAATAGCCTGCATGCGTACCCGCCGTGCCTACGGCCTGGCACTGCAAACCGCCCGCGCGGTAGCCGCAGGGTAAGCATCGGGCCCATGTCCAGGACTTCGGGTGTCACTGTGCCAGCTGCCAGATGTCTTGCCGGGTGCCGCGCCGCGAGCGAGAACTGCCCGTCTTCGCCGCTGGTTGACGCGCACGCAGCGCCGGCACGCCCATCAAAGATTCGCGCCCCCTTTGATTTCCCTAAAGACTCCCGACCCCGATTCCGCGCCCGACCCCGCTTCCGCGCCCGCGAGTTATATAGGTACTTAATGCCATTCATTTAGAGTCCCATTGATTTCCCTTCGGCGAGGACTTTTAAGCGAGTTTTGTTCCTCACCGCACTCCGGACAGCGTTCTGGTGACGCACGCAAATCATAACCGCACTGAGAACAATAGCCATGCAACAACCGCCGGCGTTTTCGGGCGTACCCAATTGTCTTTGCTGCACATAGCAAAAGGCCGGGAATTCCGAAATACCAAAGCGGGACGGCAGCAGAATAATGTATCCAAAACCAGTTATTGAATTCCCAATATTGCAGGCCCCAAAAGTTCCACCCCTCCCACTCGGCGAAACCTCCAATTCCAGCAGTGAAAGTGCCCTCCTGTCTCCGATTCGGTTCATCGTGCTTAACAGTGAAGCCTTTTTCCAGTTTGGTTTCAAAATAGGCAGGAAAATCCGATACCCACAATAAACCATTTTCCGCGAAAATATATGTATCGCGCACACCGTCTCGTCCTTGTCGTGACCAGTAAAACTCAAACACTCGCCAATAGCTTATTGGCCACAGAACGAGGACTACTAAAAGCGATAAAAACGAGAGAGCCATGGCACCGCGTTTTACACGCCGGATCATTTATATTCCTACCTTCAGTTTTGGAAATAAATAGCGACGTCCTACAGCGATGGGAAAGTTCACGTTGCAAAAAGGCGCAGCCCACGCCGAGCCAGTAACTCAATGAAGGGCTTACTCGGGATGAGCATGTTGCCTGAGGAAAAGTGCCACCGCCGATTTGTCCAGCCGGCCCTGCGCCACCTCCAGAACATGTGCCACCAACGCATCCTCCGGGATTTCAAGCTCGATGCCATTGAGATCAAGAAAAACGAGTGCGGCGGCGGCTCCCGCACGCTTGTTGCCGTCCACAAACGGATGGTTCTGAACCAGATGGAACAAGTAGGCAGCAGCCATCTCGAATAAGTCGGCATGCAGGAAGGCACCGCCAAAGGTCGCCTGGGGCATATTCACCGCCGAGGCCAGCAACCCCTCATCGCGCAACTCAGGGCTGCCGCCGTACCGGTCGATCTGATCTGTGTGGATCGTGAGAACGTCCTCCAGGGTGAGGAAAATGATTTCCATCCGCGACTACTCCGCCAACCGCTTGAGCGCCTTGCCGTGCTTGCTGTTCACCTTGGCCAGCGACCGAGCGAGGCGGGCCTCACGTCTGGTTTCGTCAACCCGGCTGATGGTCAGCACCTTTCCATCGGTGGTAATTTCCAGCGGCGAATCCGGCTCGAATCGGAGCAACTCGAGAATTGGCTTATCAATCACCAGCGCATAGCTGTTGCCATGCTTCGTCAATGTCTTGATCACGCGCGAACCCTTTCGTTGGTGCTACTACGTCCATACAAAGTATACACGTACGCAAAACCCCCCGCAACCTTGAATTGTCCTATAGGCGCGGCTGAAACGACCCAAAGCTTAAACCGCACAAACCCTATCCGTCCCTCCGCTTAGCCGCTGGCTGATGAGCTGGCGGGTTATGCCAAATTCTTAGGGGTCGGGAGGGGTCGGGAGTCTTTGACCAGGTGCGGTCGGCTGAATTAACGCGGTCGCGAATCTTTGTTGATCTCCAATGTATGCGTGATATTACCACATCTTGTCGGGACAAGATCGATCAACACCCGGAGGTTCCGCCCAATGATAGCGACAATGCTACCTGGCATGCTGATACTTTACCCGCCAGGCCCGTTATGCTTAACCGTCAGACCATCGCCTGATTGGGGTTGAATGGATTGGTCATCCATCCGGCATCTGCTATTATCGGTCTCTTGCGCTGCGCTTTTCGCGGGCGAGGGAATGGTGAGAACTGAGGTGATGCATCATGGCAAAGATCACTGCAAAGATCATGGCAATATGGAGTCGGGCCGCTGTGGCTAGAGCGGCGAGTTGATTTTTAGCCCCGCCGCTGGCGATGGGCCTTGTGCCGGCCGGCGCGGGGTGGTGGCTTCATAGGTTAGTTTCTAAAACGTGGGCGGGTTTTACACCTGCCTCCCCGGCCTGGTGAATGGCCGGATTTTCCTGATTGAAATCACGATGCAGCACGGCACTCCGCCCGCTCAGGGCTTGTATGATCCGCGTCAAGAACATGACTCCTGCGGCGTGGGGTTTGTCTGCCATATCAAGGGGCAGGCATCCCATGCGGT
>JBBSFP010000252.1:0-4725 GCA_038238625.1 Tepidisphaerales bacterium | reverse complement strand
AGCGTTTCGAGTTTGACCTCCGGCAAATCGATTTTGTTAACGATAATCGCTCGGCAGAGGTTGAGCTCTTTGGCATATTCCATCATTCGCCGCGTCACGACTTCAATGCCGCTCTGTGCGTTAATCACAACGGCGACGGTTTCCACAGCGGGCAGGCACGCGATCGCCTGCCCGATCAAATCGGGAGACCCGGGCACATCGATAAGGTTGAACCGTTTGCCCTGAAAATCCACGTGCAGCATGGCCGGATAAATCGAGTGGCTATGTTCTTTTTCTTCTTTCTCGAAATCGGAAAAGCTGCTTCCATCGAGCACCGAACCTTTGCGGGTAACCGTGCCGCTGGCAAGCAACAGTGCATCCGTGAGCGTGGTCTTTCCGCTGCCACCGTGACCCGCCAGGAGAATATTTCGAATATCCGAAGTGGTGTATGCAGGCATGAGAAGTGCTCCTGCTGCGAATGGTAGTCAAACCCAAGCTGGGTGCGAAGAAAAAAGGGATTCGCGGACAGCGCCTTTTACATCCCGACGCACATGCACATGTACAACCCCAAGGACACCTGCCATCTCACCCGACCGGTTTGATCATTTTATGATGCGGCCCGGCCGTTTCGATTACGAAACGTTCGGAAGCTATTTCCCATCCCAATCTCTCGTAAAACTTCACCGCAGGCAGCCGCGCGTTGCACCATAACCAGCGTGTGGACCTGACAGCCAGCACCGATTGTTCCGCAAACGCAAGCAAGTCCCGTCCGATCCCCTGCCGTCGATAGGGTTCGGCTACCGCCATACCGCGCAGTTGCCAGGCCGATTGGTCGTTCCACCGGTTCAGCGAGAACGAGGCACAGCAGATCACCGATGCATTTTCGGCTTCGGTTGCGAAAGTAGCGAAATGTTGGGTGTCGGGGAGGTGGTCATCCGGGAACCGCGCCGAGTCAAAAGGCAAGTCCACGCGGAGCACTTTCCAGCGCAGATCAAGCACCTGGTCCACCGAAACCCGTCGAATAATCGACTCAACCTTCATGGCAACGAATTGTATCGGCACTAACTGGCTTGCTTCCAGACACAACAACAATTCCAAACGAATTCGCCGGATCAATTCGTCACCCTGCCGTGACCACTGGTCGCGGTTGGTAGACTAAACCGGCCAGAAGCGGCCGAAAAATATTGGTTTTTCAGACGGCATGAGATTTACTTATCACTTTTTCCGGACACATCAAATCCTTTTTCTGGAGATTCACCATGCTTCGCAGAATAGTTCGACCTATCGTGTTGGCGGCCGCTGTTTCTCTGGCTGGCTGCAGCAGCGGTGGAGGTGGAGGCTTCCATCCTTTTGCCGGTAACAACGAGCCAGATCGTGCTCAGCTTGCAGCCTATGCAGCCAACACCAAGTACCCCGGCGATGCCAAACCCAGCACCGATTTTAAGGGAGTAGCACTTGTGAACAGTGACCGGCACACGCTGAGAATCTATAACTTCGGCGAAACGCCCCTCACCGGTGTCACAGTCTGGGTCGACAAAACCTACGTTGCCCACACGCCTGCCATCGCCGCCCGAGGCAGTGTCACGTTGCCGATGGAAGAGTTCTACGACGGCGTGGGGACCAACATGCTAAAGTCCAACTTCCCGGTCAAACGAGTGCAGGTGCAATCAGGGGACCAGCTTTATGACCTCTGGGGCCCTGCCGCTGAGTAGGTCAGCGGCTCATTAAGCCAGTGGCTGTCAGGGCAAGTATCTGAACTTGCGGTTCGAAAAGGTCGTCGCTTCCAAGTTGGAAGCGACGCCTTTTTTTTGAAGAACCAGTCATGCATAGGATGCGCTTCGTCCGATAACTAATCTGGAAATCTTACTCGGAAAGGATCTGTTTCTTCCATGATCAAGTATCAATCGAAAGCGCATCGTTCTATTGCACCAGCGTGTGTCGCGGTTTTATTAGTAACAGGATTTGGCTGTGCAGGACGGCCGGCTTTATTCCCCAATTCCGATCATGCCCTGCGCCACACTTCCTCGGAGTTTGCCGCCGATGCCGCGGTGCGGCATCCCTATAAATCTGATGCCCCCCGAGGTGAACAGGCTAAGGGCCGCGCGGAAATCGAATATGGGATCGGCGAATTGCGACTCCTGAATCTGAGCGACGACGAATGGACCGACATCGAAGTGTGGGTCAACCAAACCTATGTCGTGCATATCCCGAAGATGGCACCTGGCAAGCTTGAGACAATCAAGTTCCCCATGCTCTACAACGACAAGGGCCACTTCTTCACCAGTTCTGTCGCCGAGCATCATCCGATCAAGAAAGTTGAACTGCTCATGGATGGGAAGATGCACGATTTGCGTGTCGCTCTGGCGGAATAGGCAGATTGCTACCGCGTGATTCGAAGCAAAAAACTTATGCGGCGGCGATCAGGGCGGGCTTCGCCAACCTCGGCATTCCCAGTTGCATGAACAACCGCGCCGCGTTGTCGTGATAAAGTTTTTGCAGTACCTCATCCGGCAGCGCCAGGCCCCGCAGCACGGGCTGCTGGTCCGGCGGTAGATCCGGGTCAAGGATCGGGGAGAGACCGATGTGGGCAGTTTCCCAGAGTTTCCGGTGCGCCCAGAACCGGCTCGCGAGGAAATCAAAATCGCGACCGTCGCCACTTACCTGGTCGCTGCCAAACAGGATTCGGTCGGAATTGCGGATAAAAAATTCCCGGGCCTCATCGCGGCGGGCGCTGATCTCACGCACCATCCAACGCGTGGCACTGCAATCGAGACTCAAGTTGGGGAAACGATCGAGCAGTCGTTGCAGCCGCGGCAAATCCTCAGGGTTCCCGCCCATGTGCGCCCCCACCCAGGGCAGATCACCGGGAAATGCCATTAGCGCGTCTTCCCACATCTGGTAGTGCTGCGCCCGGGTGCCGTACTTGCCGACATCCGCGGCATATTTCCCGTGATACCATGTGTCGGGGTCACCAATGTGCGTCATCACACCCATCCGGCGATCGACGATCTCTTTAAGCAACCGCTGAATCTGTGGCGAATCCAAGGTGAACCCGCGCGCTGCAATGGTGCCTGGGGCCATGTGAAATTTCACCATGCGGCTGCCGATGTTGTAAAACATTTCCACCCGCCGCAGCCAATCATCCAGAAAATTGGGCACGACTTCGCGCCATTGCGGTACAGCGATGAATTGGATTCGCCCCGGCCAATCGCGCTGCAACCCGACCGCTTCTTCGAGCGGCGTCATGGTCAGAAAAGCATCGATCCCATAATGTGCCGCCGCTGCGAACCATTCCCTCCCATGCCGGGCAGCAAACAGGTGGCAGTGGAAGTCAATGATGGCACCGCGTACCTTGGGGCGTGGCATCGGGCGATGAAAGTCGATGCCGATGCGATTGTGATCGGGTATTGCCTGGGGCTCGCTGCTCGTGGTACTTTCGGTCATCGCACGGATTAAACCCGGATCGGTTGTCAATGACAATGGTGCTAATCCAGGTGTAAAATGAATTCGAATGGGCCGGTTGGCCTCACAGGTTCGCGCAGCTTACCTATCTTAAGTTTGGATAAAATTGTTCGGAATACCCAAGTTTTGGGTTGACACTTTTTACCGATTCCCATATTTATCCCCCATCGTCGTTCGAGGGTCCTATAAAGGCCCTCGCAGTTTCAACGGCGTAAATACGTCCTGTCCGGTACGCGTGATCGACTGTCCTTCCCGAGTGCGGTTGATCACATCAAAGAGGCCTGGGTGTCATGTCAAACCCCTCGCCTCGGGCGCTGTCAACGCCTGCCCGAGTTCAAGCGCTTTTGAGCGGTCGGCAATCTCAAAAAGCTGGCACTGCTTTAAGCGTGTTGGAAATCGAAGGTTTATCTGAATGCACGCTAATGCATCAGTGCGAGCCTTTCGATTCAGCGGCTTTAAACCGGAATTAACGGCAGTTTCTGCCGTGGGACACCCAGTTGTTATAGGCCGCCTTCGCGCCGTGCCAATTTTGGTGCGCACCTTGGTAGCCGTTGTTCAGGCAATCTAGCAGCCGTCGGCTGGGTTTGTTCGTCGAAATCGTTCGACTGGAATCAAGCCCTCGATCTGGTTGTCGACATATCCCGCCTGGATTCCTGGGTTTCCCAACATCTTGTCGTGCTTAGGAGTCGGAAAAAACCTTAAACAGGCGCTAGCACCGCCGTCTAACCCAGACCCATGGAAGATCAGAAAATGAACTGCAAAACCAAAACCAACCATCGCTTTTCGAAGGTCAACGAACTCAAGAAAGCGGACAAGCCACTTCGCCGCGCCGCTGCCATGGCAGTGGAATCTCTAGAAGATCGCAGGTTGCTTTCGGGCAACTGGGGCTGGCAGGCGACACAGATCGGCCTTGACCAGGCCGTGGCCGCTTTCCCGACCATCAACGGCTCGGGGGAAACCATTGCCATCATCGATTCGGGGGTCGATTACAACCACCCGGCGCTCGGCGGTGGATTCGGTGGCGGTCACAAAGTGGTGGGTGGTTACGATTTCATCGACAACGACTCCAACCCATTCCCATCCACGTTGGCTCACGGCACCGGCAGCGCCGCCATGGCAGCAGCCTACCAATACACCGACAAGAACGGCGTGCTTAATCAGGGGGTCGCCAGCGGTGCCAACATCCTTGCCTTCCGTGAGAGCAACACCAACCAAGTCAAGTCTGCCCTTGATTGGATCGTCGCCAACCGCACCAATTACAATATCGTTGCCGTCAATGTGGTT